>NZ_JCAMOP010000077.1:0-17501 GCF_059512345.1 Bradyrhizobium sp. Unk1 | reverse complement strand
CCGCTACGGCGCTATCTGAGGCGCGCGTCCGGGCGGCTTTGCTCTACCGAGCTACACCACCTCTGGGGGCACGACCTCGGACCGACAAAGGCGGGCAGATCGAAAGCTGCGTGCGAACTGGGTTGACATACCGATCGCCGCTGAATCGTGCGGTGCGGCAGAGCCAGGCGAAGACAAGAGTGGAAGGGCTGTGGTGAGAATGAGCCGAAGTAGCATGGCGTTCCCCCACCACTTGCCTATCTCACCGATGTTCTGATGAGATCGTCAACGGACATTCCAAATCGTGACATCGACCAGCTATTGCCCTCGGCATACCGCTGACCGCGACCTTGGCGTTATCGGGCACCTCTGCGGGTGTCCTAATTAGGACAGCACCCGAGAAGCCGGCTGCCCGATAACCGCTCGCGGCCCATCCCCGCGGACTGTGAAGCCCCATTGGGTGCTGCCCGACCGTGCTTCTATTTGGTCGCCTCGGTTGGCACCTCCAGTTCAGTCGTCCTAAAGCCCCGGGACACGGCACCGCCAACGGTGGCGTTCCCGTCACCGAAAAGCTGCTCGTCCAGCGACAAAGGCCACGCTATCGCCGAATTCGCGATACTTCGTCGGGAATTGCTTGCTTCGAGAGTCTGCACTTGCGATGTTCTCGATGATGAGGCGATCGAGTTCAGGATTGGCGATTCGCCGCATCTTCACAGTGCTGGACGGCCGCACCAGCGCGATCATCCGCAGAGGGCGGACACTGGGTCGGAGGCAAGACGTACGTTGCCCAAATAGGCGACAATCCACAGAATCCTGGCGCTGGGCGAAAAATGGTAATCGGGGACGACGATCACTATCGGGCTACGCTGAAGGACGCCGGCCGCTACGTCTTGGCCGACGCGCGGAATTTTTCCGCAACCTCCGCGGCCACAGCTACGGAACGAGATAACTCACGAGCCTGCCCCGCCGTCGCTTGAAACTGAACTCCGACAACGCTCACGATGGCGATACGATTTCATCATCCATCTGCTCAACTATGATGGCAGCCGTCTTGTCGATTTCGATCTCGGTAGTACGTCCAATGCTAACATCCTGTTCCTTCACCATCACGGCACTGGCTCCATTTGTGATCGGCTCGGCTGGAAGAGCCGCTGCGCCCGCGCGGACCGGAAGCAGCGCGAGCGCGACTCGGCATCGCGAAACATGCGAAATACAATACTCCTTCCAGCTCAATCGGCTCTCCCGGTTGGCGAGTTCGACCGCGAGCACCTGACGCCCGCCCTCCCGGTCAACCCCGATCGCGATCAGCACCGCTTGACTCGCGATGATGCCATCGTCTCTGACGCTGCCTTCTCGGCCTCGGCGATCAGCGCGATCAACACCCCCCTCTCCGCACCCAGCGTCGCCGTCATCTCGGCTTCGAGAATTTCCTGCACCGCACCCTGGATCAGCGGCTTCAGGAACTCCTTGTCCCGACCTCAACACGGCGCCGATCGACGTCGGACCCCTGCGCCGTTTCACAATTGACCGCCAGCTCGTACTTGGTCGGCGTCTGCACAGGCAGATCAGCCGGGTTCGCTCTGGCCCTTATCAGCGCAATGATGGGCCATGCAGGAGCGACCCCGACGTCTGCGGCCTCTAAAGCTCGGACGAAGTAATCGGGCGGTCCTCGCCGGCCCCCGCCTCAGTCAAATCGGCCGCCAACGAACCGGAGACGCGCGACACCGGGACTATGCGGCTTGAGATCGTACCCAACCACCGAGGTCCCGAGCACGTACACGCGCCAGGTCGCTCGATTCATCTGGCACCTTGTCGAGGGGCAGGGCTGCGGACGACAGGCCGCATATCGGGGGGCGGTCACGAAGTTCACCGTGAGTGCGAGTTTCGCCAAGAATGCCTATCCTTTTCGGAGCCGATCTTCAGACGGGCGGGCCCGCACGTAAAGATGCTGACCCGCATTTCAGATCCAGAAATGTAAAGCTAAGCAGCGCGGGCATTTTGATATTGGCGAGCCAGATGAAGATCGATGGATCAATGCTCGCCGCATAGCCGTCGCGCTTGAGCTGCTGATTGATCATAGAGAAGGCGCTGGCGGCTTCTCTGAAGCATTCGCTCAGGATGAAGTTCGCCTCATTCTCCAGCTTGCCGCTCCGAAGATCGTCCAGCAATCTGACAGCCTCGTCAGTGAGTCGCCGCATGTATCGCGGTTGCGGCTGCCCTGCGCTGTCCGCTGGTTCCTTCTGCGCAATCGATTCGACCGCATCCGCGCGGCACTCCGTTGCGGCTTTTTTAAGGACGGTCAAAGAATCGCGCTTTCAAGAATGGGACCGGCTTTTGACGCCGCTTCGCCTTCCATCCGCGTCTCTATGACGTCCTTTGCACGGTCCAGCGCAACATCCAGTCCGGCTTTGAGGTTTTCAAAAGCTATGTTCTTATAGTCCTTGGCAATCTCCACCATCATCTCGGTGGCAGTGTCGGAATCCAGGAGTTCGTACTTGCGCGGTGCCGCCGCATTCCGAGATTCAAGCGCCGCAAACGGACTCGGAGCCGTCGCTTGCCTTTCAAGGATTGTTTGATCAGACGTATTCGCGCCTGCGCGCTCCGATCGCGGATTGGACGCAGCGATCCCGCCGGACAACACAAACAGGCCATCGTCAACGGCTCGGCTCGCCGCCGCGGTAAGCTCCACGAGCGAGCGTCGCGCGCAGCGCGTCTGCCTAGCACGCCGTTTTTTCGTTTCTTGCGTGTGGCTCATGATCTGACGCCCCCTCGACGAGCTTTTTCAAGACCCAGCGCCACAGCTCACGAACTTCCTCCGAAGCTCTTCCCTCTTGGGAAAACTCGGTCACGCCTAATCCTGTCCCAAGCGCGTCCTGGTGGTCATTGCGCTGTCGGACATAGGGAAGCGCAGGCACCCCGAGCGAATTGAGCGACGTTGCAGCTTCACTCAAGCGGCAACCCCGCGGTGGCGTCTGATTGAGCACGAAAGCAAATCGGCGGTTGAGTCTACGAATAGCCATCAGCGTCGGTATCGCAGCTTCGATGTCCGACGGACTCGGACGTACCGGGATCAGGCAAAGATCGGCACTCGCGATGGCACGCATAGCAGTGCATTGTTCGTGGCGGCGGTATCGATGACCGTGAGCCAGATCCCCTCAGCTTCAAGGCTGACGAGCGCCCCTTCTATTCCGGCGGGATCGGCAACCCGAACGACCCGCGGATAGGGATGGCCGCGCCGTTCTATCCATTTTGAGATCGTCCCTTGTGGATCCGCGTCGACAATTGCGATGCGCTCCCCGTTCCGCATCGCTGCGACTGCAATTCCGACCGCCAGCGTGCTCTTGCCGCTACCGCCTTTTTGGGTGAGCAGAGCAAGGACATACATCGCCTGCGCGTCCCGGACAACAACGACATGAAAACACGAGTCGTCGACAAAATTGGGCCTACCAATCGGTAACTTACCACTCCCCATCGTGAATCGCATCAACACCGAGCGTGGAGCCCACAACCAAATCAAGGCCCAGCCACTAAGGTATCCCAAATCATCTCTGGATGGTTCTCGGCCACGCCGGCGATGTGGAAGCCGACAAGCGCTGCCTTCGCGTTTTTCTTCCCGTCGGATATGGTAATCTTCCCGTTCTTCGTGATCAGCAATGCACGATCTCCGCTTCCCGCGTGTAGAAGGTCGAAACATCCTCCCCGGGCGGCGACGACCTTCCAAGCCGCCACCAACGTCAAACTGCGTACGGGAAACGGTTTGTTCGGATCGAATGCCCTCAGCTTCGACGGATCGAGCAGACTGTTTACCTCGATGAAGTTGCCGAACTTGGGGTCAGAGCGAATCGAGTAGCAGATCGGGCTCTGCTGGAGGTCGACCATGATGCCGCTTGGTCCAGTGTCATTGATGAGGTTGAGCGTCCTCGCTTTTTCGGAGCGGATCAGCTGATTCAGGACGACACCATCTCGGTGGCGTTGGCGGGCATGCCCTGGAAGAGAGGCTGTCCCCCATCGCGCTGTGTCAACCTAGGAATGCGTTCCACGACCCTGGTGAAAAGGGCGTTCGGACGACGGTTCGCTCAATAGATGAAAAGCGGTACCTCGCCCCGAACGGTCCTGTGGGAGTTCTGGAGCTTTGCTGTAGAATCGAACCCGTCGATCATCGGCTATGCAACCCCGATCGAGGTGCAGCTAACTCGGTCCATTGTCTCGAGGAAACATCATATGTTTAAACCGCGGGCGGAAGGTTCATCGTTTGCCTTGTTGGACTCACCCGCCGCTCGACTCTCTATCAGCGCGCTGGTCCGCGCGCTTACAAATTAAGTCCTCGTAATTCTTGGGGCTAAACTCCTTCAGGCGGTCTAGCGCACGCTCCGCCTCGGCGGTGTTGCTGCGACGCCGTTTGACCCCTTTAATCACCTCTGCGAGCCGCCCCATTGCGGTTGCTGCTGGCTTGGATGCCGTGCGCATGGCGGGTTTAGGTTCTTCGTTGAGGTCCAGCTTGAGGTCCTCCTTGAGGTCCGTCACGAGCGTGTTGAGTTTGGCCTTGTCCTCATCTTTGAAAGCGTTTTCGAGCTCCCTCACCAGCGTCACCAGCGTCAAGAGCTTCTCCTTGAGCTCTCTATCGGCACTGAATAAAGTTTCGGCTAAGCCGAACTCTTCGCTTAGCGCTTTATCGTATATCGCGTGAATGCTCGGTGCAATGTCCTGCGTCACCGAGCCGCTGAGTGGCGCAAAAAATGGAAAACTGAACCAGGAGAACCAATTAGGGTTTGACATTGACATCCTCTCCACCGAAATGTGGCGTTCTTCCTCAGGTGTACTCGAGCAATTGGCGTGCCAATCGGTCTGGTCTTGATGACTCCGTAGAAAGTACAATTAGGTAGGTTGTCGTTCCGGATGCCGCCGTTTAAAGTTGCTCTGTGTTTCTGATATTCAAGAACTTTACGGCGGACCGCTTCACGACCTACATCTCTGTGGAGTTGGTCCCCATTGGGCTCTACGATTGCTTTTGCTTCTTCGGGCGACCTGGTTCGCCGAAGCTTCTTGAGCGATTCGTCGACATGAGCATCCGCGATCAGACCACACGTACATCCGATCGCTGCTAAGCGTCCGGCACTGACGGTCTCCATCAGATGCCAACGATCAGCAACCTGCACCGCGCACGGCTGCGCTTTTGCCGTGGCTTCGCCATTTCCGCCACCACGATCACGGGCGACAATCGCGATCGAGGAATTGCAGATAGTCAAGCTTGGGCAGTCTCAGGTTTACGATCCGGCATGCGGCCGAGCCGGCGTCGGCTAGGGATGGTCGTACAAATTTCAGAGCCATCGGACACGCATGCTCTCGCCCACCAATTCCGATAGCTAGAGCTGCGCCCCATAGAGGCTCATGATAGCGGCGCCCTAACATAGATGGGTGGCTACTGCTCTTGCATGGCGTTTACCGAACTGTGTGCAACGACCCGGTGCCCACACTTTCTCATGACCGAAGCTTCCGAATGGCTGCCAGTCCTACCTCTCCGTCGTTCAAACAACACGACAATAGGCATCCACGAACGCATGCCCCCATGGAGCGTGCATCCGGCGGCACTAAACAATTGCGTTGAGAGTGCGACGATGATGGACAAACTGCATGCGTTTGATGGAGGCTCGTCGTGTCGGTTCCAGACATTCACCTCTGAAACAGAATCATCATTTGACGTTCGAGATTTCACCGCAGCCGCTCATTGGGCCGTCGAACGGCTCGCTGATATGCTGTCGCGTGACGACGTCGAAGGCTTGCGTCTGCAAAGACCAGCAGATCTGATGGCCAGCGCCCGCAACCTCATGACGGCGGCTGATTTGGGGCGCTTTGATGTACGCCGCTTCGCCGATATCGTCGAACTTTACCTGGAAACCGGCATCAGGGTGAACTCCCGCGGATATATGGGGCGGCAGTTCAGTTCGGTGATGCCGGTCACCGCTGTCTTCGAAATGATTGCCGCTATGGCGCCACAGCCAGCCTCCTATTACGAGGCGGGGCAGCTCGCCAACGTTGCCGACCGGCTTATCGAAGAGGTGTTCGGCCGTTTCATTGGGTGGGCACCGGGTAGTTTCGAAATGGTGACGACGTCCGGGGCCTCGCTTGCGAACATGACCGCTGCACTCGTCGCTCGCAACCGTTACCTTTCGGGAAGCTGGAACGGCGGGCTTGCGGCCGGCCGCTCGACCCGGCCTGCCATTGCCATTGGCCAGGACGCCCATTTCTCCGTCTCCCGCATTGCCGGCATCATTGGTATCGGCCAAAATCAAGTGATACGCCTGCCTCTGAACGACCGTCGGCAGATCTGCCCGGAACGAGCGGCAGCGACTTTGGACGAGGCGGCGGCCCAGGGGCTGGATATTTTCTGCCTGATCGCCTCGGCAGGAACGACCGCGATCGGTGCCAATGATCCGTTGCCTGAACTTGCGGCGTTGGCGAAGCGGCGCGGCGCTTGGCTGCATGTCGATGCGGCTCACAACGGCGCTTTTCTGGTTTCCGACCGGCTGCGGCCTCGCCTTGCTGGTCTGGAGCTTGCGGATTCTTTTTGCCTGGACGCCCATAAAGCTCTGTTCGTCCCGGCCCTTTGCACATTGCTGTTCTACCGCGAGAAGGGTTTGGCGGAGACCGCGTTTCCACAGAAGGACAGCTACGTATTTGACCCGTTCGAAGATGAAATGACGGCCGTGCAGAGCGGCGTGAAGAACTTCGAATGTACGAAGCGCCCCGCGATCCTGAACCTTTGGCTGGCTTGGTCTCTGTATGGTCCCCGCGCCTTCGCGGATAAGTTGGAGCGCCTGGTAACGATGACTGAGGCGGCCCACCAATACTTGGCCGATCAGCCGGACTTCATCGTCCCGTATCGGCCAGAATCCAATATTCTCTGCTTCGTCCATCAGCCGCTTGGCGTGTGCGGCAATCGGCTATCGAGCCTGCAACTGGAGTTGCGCAACCGCGTGCGGGCGGCTGGGCGTTACCTCTTGTCCAAGGTTGATATGGATGGACAGACAATGCTCCGCATGGTCCTCATGAATCATCGGATCGGCCTGTCCGACATCGCAGGCATGGCGGCAGAGATCCGACGCCATGCGCGCGAGATTCTTGCAAACAACGCTACACACGGCGAGCAGAACCGGCCTTTCCGGTTTGAGCCACAGGAATAACTATGCGCCACTTCGCCCTTTCACCCCGTGACTGCGCTCACCACGTACTGCCGGAAACGATCTTGCATCCGTGCACCGTGGATGACGTGCTGGCTTTACCTTCTTTTTTAGCCTCGCTCCTGCACGCGCAGACTGTCATCGGCTGCCGGATAGACGAATTGTCTCATGACATCCAGGCCGCCATCGTCGAGCGTAGGCTATCGCAACTCGTCTCCATCGCCCGCATCAATCCGCTGTGGCGTCGGCGCATCGATAGTGCCGTCGGGACCGGTCCGGTGGACAATTACGAGCAGTTCAAGGCGCTGCCGCTTACCGACAAGGAAGCCTTTCAGCAAATGTTCACGGAAACGCGACCAGGCATGGTCGTGCCCATCGACCGCTGCGGCTTCGAAATCGTGGCCAGCGGCGGTACCAGCTCCGGCAAGCCCTCGGAAACCGTCTATTCGCTCGACGAATTGCAGGAGACCTACCGCTGGGCGGGGGATTTCATGGGCCGACACATTATGGCGCGTCACCTTACCGGCAGCGGCGCTAAATGGGTGGCCACAACATTAGCCGACTATCAGATGTGGAGCAGCGGCACCATGGTAGGTGGCGTGCTCCAGAAAATCCCAAGTGTCAACTACATCGGTGCCGGCCCGATGAGCCGGGAAGTCTTCCAGCGGATGATGTCCTATCCGGGGCCGAAGGCGATAATGGGGATTACACAAAGCATTGCGCTAATGGCGAGTTTTGCCGACGGGCTATCTGGCGAGGCGCGGGACAGCTTCCGGATCGCTCTTTATGGCAGTGGAGTGCTCACTCCCAAGGTGCGGGCGGATCTCAGGCAGGCCTATCCAAGCCTGATCGTACTCAGTTACTTCGCCGCCACCCAGGCGGAAACCATCGGCGTGCAGCTAGATCCGGAAAGCCCGATCCTGACTGCGGTACCTGGTCTCCACTTGGTGGAAGTGGTCAGGCCGGACGGGCAATGGACGGCAATAGACGAGGAAGGCGAACTGGTAGTCACGCGCCTGTTCGGTAATGCGACCCCCGTGCTGCGCTACAAAATAGGCGATCGCGTCATCCGCCGCCCTGACTTGCAGTCGCCCGGCCTGAATGCCGCGCAATTTGAGTATGTCGGCCGCAGCGGCGATTTCATGCATATTGGCGACACGCAGTATTCGGCGCCGCAGGCCTTGGCGGCGATCACCGCCGAATTCCGCCAGCGGCAGGTTCTGGACATCGATAGCGTCGCTACCGACACGCAGTTCCAGATCGATCGCGCGAAGCGGCAGCTGCACTTAGTAATCGGCACTCCGGAAGCCGCATCCCTTCCGACGCAGGTCGCCATGCGACTGGGACCGGAAGGCTCCTCGCCCTTGATCATCGCCGGCTTGCTCCGATCGCTGTCCGTCTTCAACGCGCTGGAGGCGAACGAGGCGAGCCTGCGGAGTTCGGGCTACAGCTTTGCCATCCGGCTTGTAGATCCAAGGAACGCGGATTTGGTGCGCACGGCATTTGGCAAGGTGCCCCTCGTTGTAGACCGCATTTGATACTCGCAAACTAGGACCGCCGCCGCGCAGGAGAGAGATAATGACGCCGCTCAATATCCGGGTTTTCGTCGACGTTATCGCCCTGCTGCTCGGCAATGCGGTCGAGGGCAACGTCTTCATGTTTGACGATGGTGTCTCTGACGGAGAAAGCCTTGGCACCGCCAAGCTGGTCAGCTCGGTCTGGCCAGGACAACTGGTCCGCTGGAGTCTAACGCCGCTTGACGTCCAGACCATGGCTTGGCTGACCGGCGTGTCGTTTGATGGCACTGCGCCACCGGCGACAGGCTACCTGCTCCCTTGGGCACTGCAATGGCAGGGATACGTACCTCCTTGGAGCGCTCCGGGCTCGCGCCATTCTTACCGAATGACGCTCGTCACGGGTGGCCTGAGTGGGCGCACGATCAGCATCGCCGGCCCCTCTCTTGTGCTCTTGCCTCCCCCGCTAGGAGGGGCCTTTCGGGCTCACCCCTCGCCGCCGCCTGTCGAGCGACCGCACAATCCGCGCCAATAGGAGGACTATAAAATGCAGATCTCGATTGTCACCGTCATCGATATCGAGACGGCCCTGGCGGAGGGCAGTCTCGATGGAAACGCCTATGTCATCGATAATACGGGCCCATTCGCACAGTTGCCCCATGCTCGCGTGACAAATGTTCCCGGCGTTTATGATGCCAATGGTTCGCAGGCCATGGAGGCTGTCCTGAACTGGATCACTGTCGGTGTCGCCCAGCTGCCACCGACGCTGCCACGCAGCTATCCCCACCGCTTTAACATTGCCAACACCGCACGACGACTGCTGAGCCCCTCCGTCCGTACTCAGGAGCACATCTCCAAGATTCAGGAGCACATCTCCAAAATGCTGACTGACCCTCCGAAGCCCCTGCAGGTTCGCGACCGCGGTGCAGTTCGCACCTATGACGCACCAGTGCTGAACGCGGCCGGCAAGGTGCTGAAGCCTGATGATGCCACTACGGCGGCCAGCGTGCCTCCAGTTGTCGTGAGGATCCGCGGGGCTGCGGTGGAGGATGGTGTTCTGTATCCGGCCCTCTACGGTTCGCCCGATCCGTTGACGGATGGCTGGTACTGGAGCGCCACCGTCGATACGGCCAAGGTCGGTCGCCACGACTATACGATGGAGGTGGCGCTCTATCGCCCCGTTCAGGAGAACAGCAAGATGCTCTGGGAGCCGCTGCTGTTCACCCTGTCGTGCGGTATTCAGGTTAGTAACGTACCGAGCGTCAACGGCTTCACTAGCGGCTTCGTGCCCGGCCTGCTGCCCATACCGCCCTCCGGACCTACATGCGTTGAGGGAGACGCGATATGACAAAAACGATCAACATTCTCCTGGTGGTGGATGTCGTCGCCGCATTGGAGGCAGATACGCTCGCTGGCTCTCTCTACATGATCGATGACAACCGTCTAGGCGGCTCGCGCAACCAGGCGACCGCCGGGCTCGCGACCGCCGTGACACCAGGAGACGAGATCATCTGGACGTTGTTGCCGATCGAATGCGAAAATCATGCCGCGATACGTGCGATCAAACTGCCGGCGGAAATCTGCGAGGTTCGACGCGAAACCTATCCCGAGTCCGATGTCAGCTATTGGGTTGGTACGGTGAAGCAGCCGGTCGGCGACCTACCGTATGGGCTGACGTTGGAGCTTGGCAGCCGGATGCGGACGCTCGATAGCGGTGCCGACGCGCGCCTCATCGATGCCGCCCTCAACGCTTCCCCGGGTGCCACCCGAACCAGAAGTTCATCGCGCCTCGTCGAGGCCGCTCTCAACGCTTCCCCGGGCACCCGAACCAGGAGTTCATGATGATTATCAGTCCGGCATCGCAGCGGCCCCCCAGCAGCCCCAGCTTGGCCTCCACACAGCTGAACATCGTCACACTCATCGACGTTGCAGGAACCCTACGGGCCGGCGGCCTCAGCGGGAAAACTGGGCTAATGGACAATGGCGGCGAGAGTACCGGTAAAGGCACGAACAGCTTGCGGACAGTGTGCCGCCAGGGCCAAGTCCTGAACTGGCTGGTTTATTGTACTGACATGGAAAAGCGTCCGGACGGGAGCTGGCCTCTATTCGCGCGTATCGTGAACATCGTTTTCGTGCTGCCCGATGGGACGCCACAGCTCGGCAAAATTTGCGCTGATCTCAAGATCTATGGCGGTCCGGACAAGATCCGCAGTCCGTGGACACCCTCCTACTACTACTGGGCGGGCTCTGTCGACCTGGAGATCGAGCCGGGGCTCTATCCCTATCGCCTCGTACTTGAGGTCGACACAGTCGATCGAAATCGCAAATCGTATTTCAACCTGGACGGACCAGCCTTGCAGGTCATTCCTCTGAGCGTCATCCATGCAGGGGGCCAGCATGGATAAGAAGCTTGCAGCGAAGTTGTACGCGGACAGACCTACCCAATCAATTGCGGGCGTTGCAATCGCGTGCAGCTCTGTCGCGCGCTTCCCGGCAGCCATCGGTAACACCGATCAGAGGAAGATGGAACGGCGCTTGGGCCTGCGATTGCAGGTCCTTCCGATTCGGCCCCGAGCGGGTCCAAGGTTAGTCCGCCGACTCAGTCGGAAAAGTGAAGGGGATAATATGGGTAGCGATATCAGGTGGCCTACACGTCGCCTATCCCGCGCCTGCGCGGGTCATTGCTGATCGACTGCTTTGTCCAACAATCTAAGGGAACTCTTATGAGCCAGCGCGCCATCATCGTTGTCGATATCCAAAACGAATACTTCCCAGATGGCAAGCTGCCCCTGGTTGGTATCGTGCATGCGGCCGCCAACGCGGCTAGGGTGATTCAGGCCGCCCGCGCGCGTGGTGATGCGGTTATCCACGTTCAGCACGAAATGCAGGAACGTCATCCCTCTATCTTCGCTCCGAACACCAGAGGAATAGAGATCAATCCCATTGTCCAGCCGCTAGAACGTGAGGCCCTGGTCGTCAAGCACTATCCCAACGCCTTTCGCGACACCGATCTGAAGCAGCGGCTCGATGCCGGGGGCGTTAGGGAGGTCGTGATCGTCGGAGCAATGAGCCACATGTGCATCGATGCGACCAGCCGGGCCGCCGCCGATTACGGCTACAAGACCACGATCTTGCACGACGCTTGCGCCACCTGCGATCTTCCATTTGGTGGCATAACAGTGCCCGCCGTGCAGGTTCATGCGGCCTTTATGGCGGCCCTTGGCTTGGCCTACGGCACGGTCACGACGACCAGTGAATATTTAGCAGCCTAATGCTGTTTGCGGCCTCGGCTAACACTAGTCACGTGAATCCTAAGGCTCGCCGCATAAAGTCTGCTGACCTCCGAGCAGAAGCGTTTTACAGAAGCCAAATCTGATCTGCGGACTTAGCTCATTTGAAGGGCTTGGGATCTCGGTTGCAACGTTCGATTAACGTACGGATTCGGCATCGAGCGACCTGACGGAGGTGTGACATCTCGCTGAATTTTGCTGCCTCGCTCCAGCGACAACTTCGCCAGAGCGATACCAGAGGCTCGATGGTGCGACAATGGAAGCTGTCATGCTGATCCTGACACGGCGGACGAGCGATATTCCCGCCGCGGCGGTCGCGTTCGCCGACTTAAGGAGATCGTGTTGCGTACCAACCCCAAACGCGAACCCGAGCGCGCCCGCCGCTCCTGTGAGACGAATCTCGCCCGCGCCAAGTGGACTGCGCGGCGTCGCGCAGCTTCGCACGAGCGGTCGCTTCAGCTTACTGCGCCTCTTCCGTGCGGCAAGCTGCGTGGAAATTATGTCGTGACCCGTGAAAAGACCTTGGAGAACGCCACCAAGGCACACGCAGGCAATGGTGTGTCGCAACCACTCCTAATTGGGCGATCGCCTCGAAAAAAGAAGTTGTCTTCAAAGGGCCAGCACTCACAATCGCCTGAGGAGCGCGCTGCGATGGATAGGCTCAAGTTCATACCGGCTTTCCAAGCCGCTCTTCGGTCTGCCGACCCGACAAGCTCGCCGCACTCCGGGAAACCATCCGCGAACGCGGAGGCCATGTGCGAGGGCAACCACAGAACTCATACGCACATCCGCTTACGTTCTAAACTGATTAAGATCATTCTCGACGCTGCGCACGGGGAGCATCGCACATGAGCATCACTTCCACCGTCGTTCAAAACCGTAGCACTCGCATCGCACATTTGGCCATGTCTGCCGTCAATGTGGATGGCGGTTGCGCGTGAGGACAGACAACCCACAAGGCCCGTCGTACGGGCGAGATCGGAGACGAAGCGGTCAACCACGAACGAAACGCCAGCGCAATGGCCGGTCCCGTCAGTCTTTGATCGCTTGATGTGCTCGGCCGAAGTACCGTACAAGGTCCAGTGCAAGAGGCGGCGGCCCGCTCGGTGGCGTCCACGATGTAGCACGCAAACCGGATGTCAAACGCCATCCGGAACTGCCCCCTTTGCGTCATGAAGAACTGCCCCCACCATCTGGATTATGATCTCGGTTGAAGGTTGTTTCCGACGGTGACGGGCCGGAGGGAGGCGGAGCCGACCGGAGGCCGTCACCGTCGGGCGGCGGCTTGATGAGGCCGCTCTTGGCGCGGAGACGATAGCTGTCGCCGCGGATGGTCAGCACGTGGCTGTGTGGGAGGAGCCGATCGAGGATGGCGGTGGCGACCACGGGATCACCGAGCACGACAGAGTACCCCTATTCTTGAGCGGGTCGTGTCTCACGTCACGATCACTGACCCGCTTCATTTTCTGTTTGGACACCGGCTTGAGGTGCTGAAGGAGCGGTCGGGGCGCGGTCCGGCCTACATCGTGGTCGCACTACCGGACGGCCGGCCACGGGCGGTTCGGATCGCGTCGACGGATCTTGCCGAGACGCCGATCACTTCCCGCCCGAGCGCCGCCGATCTGCCGCGCATCAGTGCACGTACGCTGATGCCATTGATGCAACATTTGAGCGCGAGTCTGAGCTTTCTCGACGAGAAGGTGATTCGCGATGATCCACCGACCGCTCCGAGGTCGCGTTGCGTATCGACACCTGCCAACGTTGGCAGATCCACCCCGCCGTCCGACGGCCGACATTCCGCGCCTGTGGCCGAACCTGTCGACCGCGACGCAAACCCAAATTGCTCAAACGATCGCCGCGCTGATGCGGCGAATGCAAGCGATTCCCGGCACGCCCGGAAGGGAACTGGGTCGTGCTGATCAGCTCGAACGTCGCTGACGAGCGGCTCACGACCGCACACCGAGCCAAGTTGGCCTATCTCTATGTGCGGCAGTCCTCCGTGAACCAAGTGCGCCAGCACCAGGAGAGCACGGAGTTGCAGTACCGGCTCGTCGATCGCGCCATCGGTCTGGGTTGGCCGCCGGAGCGCGTCCAGGTCGTTGACGAGGATTTGGGCAAATCAGGTGCTGGCGGCGTGAACCGTTATGGCTTCCAAAAGCTCATTGCCGAGATCGGCCTTGGCAACGCCGGTCTTGTGGTGAGCCTCGACGCTTCTCGCTTGGCCCGCAACAACCGGGACTGGCATCAGCTCCTCGAACTGTGCTCGGTGTTCGGCGTGCTCATTGCGGATGGCGAGCAGCTTTACGATCCGCGCGCCTACCATGACCGCCTGCTGTTGGGCTTGTTCGGCATCATGAGCGCGGCGGAGCTGCATCAGCTACGGATGCGCCTTCACCAAGGGGAACGCCAGAAGGCGGCGCGGGGCGAGCTGCGGCTGCCCCTGCCAACGCGGCTCGCCTATGATCGAGCGGGCACAATTATTCTCAATCCCGATGAGGAGGTGCAGGCCCGTCTTCATCTCGTGTTCGCCAAATTCCAGGAACTGCAAAGCGCTCGCCGTGTGATGCGTTACTTGGACAGGAACGGATTGTCCTTGCCAGTTCGACCGCTGCTTGGACCATCTCCACACGAGATCACGTGCGCCAGATAGTGCACGCGTCCTTAGTATCCTCCAAAATCCGGCCTATGCTGGGGCGTATGTTTATGGCCGCCGGCACAAGGATCCGAGCCGATGTCGGCCGGGATCGCTGACGGGAACGGTCAAGGTGGCGATCGGGGATTGGGCGGTTTGCCTCCACGCCGCTCACCCAGGCTATATCAGCTGGGAGGAGTTTATGGCCAACCAGGGGCGACTGGCAGATAACGTCTTTCGCTATGAGGCAGGGCATTCTGGCGTGCCGCGCAAGGGGGCAGCCCTGCTACAAGGCATTGCGATCTGCATGGCCGAAGAAGCGCTGCTTAGCGGACTCGAAGGCCGAGCGCGCGGCCGACTTGGCCTGACGATTGAGCGTGCCGGTCTCTCCGGTGATATTGGCGGCCTGCATCGCCGCGTCGAGGTGATTATGGATGACGCTGAACGCGCTGGCGTAGGCGTCGTAGATGCGCCGCTGCTCGTCGGTGAGTTGGTGCTCGACGAGCTCGTATTCGACGCCGTCGTAGGAAAGCGAGCGAGCGCAGTGTAGAGGCCGAGCGAGCGAAGGTCGCGGGAGAGCACCTCCATCGCTGCGACGCCGCCCTGCTCGATCACCTCCACGAACTCGGCGCGGGTGGCGAACGGAAAATCCTCGCCGCCCCAGAGCCGAGGCGCTGGGCGTAGGCGAGATTGTGGACCGTCGTGGCGCCGGTTGCCGAGACATAGACGACGCGGGCATTGGGCAGCGCATGCTGCAGGCGCAGGCCCGCACGCCCCTGTTGCGAGGGCGCGACATCACCCCGCTCGCCCTTACCGCCACCGGCATTCTGCATGGCATGGCTCTCGTCGAAAATGATGACGCCGTCGAAGTCGGAGCCCAACCATTGAACAATCTGCCGGACGCGCGAAACTTCTCGCCGCGATCGTCGGACCGCAGCGTAGCGTAGGTTAAAAATAGGACGCCTTCGGCCAGCCGGATCTCGCGCCCTTGAGGGAAGCGCGACAGCGGCGTGACCAGCAGGCGCTCCATGCCGAGCGCCGACCAGTCGCGCTGGGCGTCCTCGAGCAGCTTGTCGGACTTCGAGATCCAGACCGCCTTGCGTCGGCCCTGTAGCCAGTTGTCGAGAATGATGCCGGCCGACTGGCGCCCCTTGCCGGCGCCGATCCCATCGCCGAGCATGAAACCTCGACGGAAACGGACGGCGTTCGGTGCGTCGTCGCGGGCGGCGGTGACGAGGTCGAAGGTCTCGTCCACTGTCCACGTACCAGTGAGATAGTTACCATGCGCCTCCCCGGCGTAGACGACCGTCTCGAGTTGGGCGTCGGACAAGAGGCCGTCGCTGATGAGATTGGCCGGCAGGCGCGGCCGATAGCTCGGTTTCGGCGGCGCGACCGAGGCCATCGCGGCCGACTGCACCAGCTTGGTCGGGTGCGCCGGGGCGCCGGGGATCCGGATCGATTGGAGCCGGTATTCCTCGTAGATGGCATCGCTGAGATGCACGCACTCGGGCGGGGCCCAATCGATCGTCTCATAGACGAGGTCGACGGCTTCGGGATCGGCAACCGGCGCATTGGCCGACTGCGCTTTGGCCGCGCGAGATAGCCCCGCACGGTACGAGGCGCCGGCGAGGCCGACATGGGAAGCGCGTCGGTTGATACGACGCTTAGGCGAGGTGGAACGTGCTCGCCGATCCAACGAAGCAGCGTCGCGACGTCGGGCGCGATTCCCGGCGACTCCGGGAACGCGTGCGGGTCATCGGCCGGCGCCTTGTCGATGATTGTGAGGCGCGTCTCGATCGAGGTGCCCTGCTTGGCAAAGACCGCGCCGGCGACCGATGCCAGCCGCAGGCGCTGTTTCACCACGTTGACCGAAACGAAGAACGCGGCGGCGATCTCCTCCTCGGACTGCCCCTTCTCGCGCAAAGCCATGTATGCCCGGAACTGGTCGAGTGGGTGCCGCGGCGCGCGCTGGATATTCTCGGCCAGCGAGTCGTCCTCGGCGAGAATGGTGGTCGCGGGATCGCGCACAACGCAAGGCACCGGCGCGGTCTTGGCCAGACGCTTCTGCTTCACCAGCAACTCCAGCGCACGGTAGTAGACACCGGTTGACCAGTTCAGCACGCCCGGCACCTTCCAGCGGGTGTCGCCCGTGCCGTTGCCGGCGCTGCGCTGAACGGCCGCGACGAGTTCGTCGTCATAGATGCGCCCGTATTCGGGGCCCGTACACGTTTTTCGATGCGCTCGTCTTCGACCACGTGATTCTTTTGGCGGACCACTGTTGCCAACGATCCGCTCGCGCTCCGGGAGGCATGGATAGAGTAACCGCCAAGTGCTGCGGTCATCAGAAGGAGCAATCCGGAACCGACCATCAGCCGACCGGCTATTTTGATATTTGCAAGCACTTGCTATGGCTTTCTGCTAGCGGGAGTTTGCCTTGCTTAGAATATCCGCGCGCAGCAACGCCGGTGGGGAACGTCAGCTATAAATGGGACGATTTCAGTTTTGCGAGTTCGAGGGTGCGCTCAATCAGATTGAGACCAGTTTCCAGCCTAGCCCTCGCTGAAGCGTCGCCAATCTTTTGTATGGCCGCTCGTATCTGACGGTGGTTCTGCTCGAGCGTGGGCGATGGCGTGATCAATCGTGAGCTTGCCGCTCGCTTGAACGGATTTAAGCGTGGATTTGGATTTTCACATCGACCGGAATCACATGCCATCTGGAACGGCACTACCGGCGTGCCACACTTACCAATGCCGGTCGTTCCTGCTGCTTCAAGAGTGACCCGCACCGGCACACTCGGTCGACGAAACTCCACGACATTGGGCATTTCGAACGATCGTGTCCCTAAGCGTGGTGTAGCTGGCGGCGGGTCACCGCGTTCGCCGGCATGGGCCGGGCTGATCAGCTGGCG
>NZ_JCAMOP010000076.1:0-18114 GCF_059512345.1 Bradyrhizobium sp. Unk1 | reverse complement strand
GCAGAACAATTTGCGTTAGTCCAGATCCAGGTGAATGTTGTAAATTCCGAATGCTGCTCCCAGCGTAGCGTAGCGGGCCCGATGACAATCTGATGAAGTTTCGCCGATTGCTCAGGCGGCGTAAGATTGCGCTCGAGGCAAAAATCGATAAAACGGCAGCGATCGCTTGTGGCCGCCTCGCCCTGTGCAAGAAAGGCGAAGTGGATCACGCTGAACGGCTAAACAAGGCGCGTGAAGGGGCGCGCGTGCACTTCGCCGAGCACAGCGTCGCGTTGCGGATGGGGCGTGAAGGTTCGTAGATCCAGTTCATCGATCATGTATTGACGCCTCGCTTCAGGGTGAGCCGGCAACCGTCAGCCTTGACGCGGGGGGCAATGGCGGTGCTGGGAAACGGTTGCGCGCGGCTAGGTTGCCGATCGAGTCATGTCGACGATCACTGTCGCCAAACTTTCTGGCGCAGAGAGTCGGTGCAGGATTTGGGCCAGCACGATAGAAGGGGCACTCTCGCTCTTTTTTCGCAATGTGGCTTTAGAAGACAGTCGGAGGCGGGTTTCAGACATGAAGCGCGCTTGTATTCTGACAGAAAGCGCACGTGGCACAGGCCACGGGGAATTGCCTGTTTTCGGCAAGGTGATCGCTCGCCCGGCCGCTGCCACTGTTTGAGCGGCTGCGCTCTCGTTGGATTTGTCGTTGCAGAGCCCTGCGAGCAACTGCGCCCGGACCCGCGGCGCAAGGCTCGGCGATGGGCTGATAACGTCACGTCACGTGAGGTTGACTTGATCACGCAGCTGGAGCGCTCGCCGTCCTCGTCTTTGAAGCGTCATTCAGAGCAGCGCAAACTTCGCGGCTCGACCGGCGTCCCAGGGATGCAGGTACGTGGCGCCTTGTGAGCGATCGATAAATAGCGGCGGATCACAGATACTGTCGACGACTATTGTGAGTGGGGCGTAGGGCCGAGGCAGTGATCGCGGAAGCGGAAATCTGCGCCTAGCAACGCAAAGAGCCAATCACCGCTGAATTGGTTGGGCCGACTTCCCGGCGGGACTCGGCATCGCCGTGTTCTCCTTGATGTCAGCTCTGTTTAGTCTAGATCGAGCGCACCGAACGGCCTCTCCGATGGGTGGATCTGGCCGAAGGACAGCTAAAGCCTCGATCGCCTATAGCGCAACGGCGCCGATCGACTTTCTTCCCCTGCCGGCTGCGCCGTCATTCCTCGCGAAACAAGAAAGTCGCTCTGCTGCCATCCTCCGCTGGCGCTTCGGCCCCTTCGGGGTGCGCCGTCGATCGCCTCCGGCCTGTCGATCACCATCGAGGCCGCACGGTGCGGGCTCGGAAAACAGAGATCAAGGAGAACCACCATGGCGACCATCGGCACCTTCAAGAAGACCGGCTCGAACGAGTTCACCGGCGAAATCGTCACCCTCTCGCTCCAGGCCAGGAACGTCCGTATCGTCCCCGAAGCCAACCGCTCGGGCGAGAACGCGCCGAGCCACCGGGTCTATGTCGGCCGCGTCGAGATCGGGGCCGGCTGGTCCAAGCGCTCCAACGAGGGCCGCGACTATCTGAGCCTCAAGCTCGACGATCCGAGCTTCACTGCTCCGATCTTCGCTAACCTCTTCGACGACGAGGAGGGCGAGGGCTTCAGCTTGATCTGGTCCCGCCCCAGCCGCCGCAACGGCGACTAACCCGACCCACAATGCCTCGCCCGGCTGGTCCGGGCGAGGCATCGCAGGCGTCAAGAGCCGCGAAGGACCTCGTTGGCCGTGACGGTGGAAGCGGGGAGGGCGTAATCGATTTAGATCAGCGGCCGCGTGCCGCTTTGATCGGCCGTCTTTGATTGGTCTCTACCACGGTTTCAACAATGTCTCCCCAGTCGGGACAGATCGCGACGAGGCGATCCAGCACCGTAGGATCCCGCTCGATCTGTGCGAGCGCCTGAGCGCGCCATTGGTCGTTGAAGCTGACGCTCATCAACCCCAAACATTCGACGACCGAACTGTCAGGCGGCAAGTGTTCCAAGATCGCCGTCACTATGCCGGTCCATTGCTGAAGCAGACGCCAGTGCTCAGCGGCGGTCCCAGTCTCCAATTTCTCTTGAAGGAGATCAATCAGCAAGCGGAAGCGAGTTCGCCAAGGTTGGGGCCTGAGGTCCCCGACGTAAGCGTCCACGACTTCGCGGATGTCGGCTGGCAAGTGCTCATACAGGGTCATAAAAGCCCACTCCATCTCGCCCAGCATGCCGTTCCGCCCAGCATGCCGTTCCGCCCAGCATGCCGTTCCGCCCCTGGACAGATATGCGTCTCCGGAGAGAGACCAGATTTATGTAAGGTCGCCTATCAACTTTTGCGTGAATGAATGCTCCGTTGATTTATAGCGCGTGAAGGCTGCGATGGAGCACAAATTCGCTCCCTCATCGGGCGCGATGAGGATGAACCGCCGTTCGTTTGATCAAGTCGGTTGCCTCGACCCCTAGGGCCTCCGCGATTCGGCCGAGCACGGTCACGCTGGCCGACACGTCTGCGCGTTCAATTGCGCCGACGTAACGGACGCTTAGTCCGGCGCCATCGGCCAACTCTTCCTGCGTCAATTTCTTCACATGACGTATCCGACGCAGATTGATCGCCATGACCTCCTTGAGATCCATGGCGACAAGGGAACTCACATCGGAACGATCGTGCCAGGAACGATCGTTCCGATTCGTGCGGCGTCGTGCTATTCATGGCTCTGCCAAAGGCCTTGTTTGCCTCTGGCGGGGAGCAACGTGATGCAGTCCGCGCATCGCGGGGTATAACCGCAGTTCCATTTCAAGGCTTGCAACGTTTCGGGTCGCCAACCAATTGAGACGTTGCTTCAATGCTGAGGGCTTGATTGCAATGAGCGAAACGTCTTTCCGGGACAGGCCGCCAAAAACCGATCGCGTGAACGCCTACGACGAAAAACTTCTTGTAATCTACGTCCGGCTGTTGATGGCCGACGAAGAGGGGGCCGATTGGCGTGAGGTGGTCCAGGTGATCTTCGGCCTCGACCCTGTTCTGGAACCGGATCGCGCCAAAACCGTCCATGACAGCCATCTCGCCCGTGCGCGATGGATGGTGCAATCCGGATATCAGCAATTGTTGCAACCGCGGATGCAGTGAGCTGGGCTCAATCATTCAAATTGCGATCTCATGTGATGCAACCTCAGGGTCTAGTCTCCCGTGCCGCCTTTTTGGATCGTGGCATGGGGCACAAAAGACGAGAAGACCGACCATGCCAACCCAGTACTGGCGCTCGCCGGAGACGATCGAACGCCTGAACCGCCTTGAGCGGCCCGGATTTGCTCTGGAATTCCTTCGCCGCAACGCCGACTACCGCCGCGACTTCGCCCGCATTGAGCGACAGATCGCACGCGAGGGCGCTGATCCCGACACCATCCGAATGAGTTTCGCACGTCGATGGAGGTTGCGGTGTCGCCCATGATCCAGTCTCTCCGGTAGGGCCCGAGCCAGCCATCTGGCTTCCTGTGGCATCGCCCGGGACCTTGATCCTGGAGACGGCGCCGCCGGGCTTCGATACCCTCCGTTCGATTGATCGCGATGCGTTGGAGCAGTCGCTCGTCGAACTGTCCGATGCTGACGGTCGCGCTCTGGCCATTGCGGACGGATCGGGTGAGCTGCATGTCCGGTTGCGCGACGAGCAGGCGCTGCGCCGCCCTGCCGTGCTTGTGCCGCTCGACAGCATGGGCGAGCTGCGGGCCGAGGTGGCGCTACACCTCGCGCGCTGCCTTGCTGGCCAGCGTACCGGTCTTCTGCCGGTGGCCTTGCGGCTGACGGCGTTCCAGAAACGGCGATTGATTCAGCTCCTTCACGCCTTCGACGTCCACGCCTTGGGCGGCGGCCCGCGGGACGTGGCAGCGAAGGTGCTCGCCTCCGACCACGCCCAGCGTCGTTCAGTCGAGTGGAAGGACTCGCACGCCCGCCGTAAGGCGAACCGGCTCATTCATGATTCGATCGCCCTGGTCGAGCGCGGCCATCTGAAACTCCTGCGCGGCCTCTGACCGGCACTTCGATCTCTCCAATTCGTTCGCCCCGATGAGCTAACCCACGCCTGCCAACGCTTGGCTCCGCCCGGTTGCGACTGTGGGGGGACACAATCCTACGCGAATTTTCGTCCACCCCCAACGCCAAAACTCTCCGCCACTCTGGCCCTGACAAGCCGCGACTTGGCTGCGGCGCTTCAAGGCAAGACGGAGATCTCCCATGCTCGACCGGACCGCGCAGCTCACGACGCGTTACGTGCGCACCCCTGAGGCCGCTCGCCTCCTTGGCCTCTCGCCGCGTACGCTCGAGAAGTATCGCTGTCATGGCAATGGTCCGACCTTCCGCAAACTCGGCGGGCGCGTCGTCTACTCCATCGGCGATCTCGAAGCCTGGGCCGATCAGGCCGCTTGCAGCTCAACGTCGGACCCGCGCTACGTCGAGGCGCGCGCCGCCGGCAACGCCAATCGTTGAGGCTGCGCTTGCTCATGTCGTCGCGCCGCCTCATCACGCCGAGCGAGCGAAGCAAGCTCGATCCGTTCGTCATCGCCACGGGCGATGCCAGCCCGCGCGATCAGCGCGATCTGATGGAGCGGCCATTCTTCTCGCTCGCCAAAGCCAAACGCACGCGCCCGATCCTCTATCAGGCCGGCGACGTGCGTGTCGAAGTCTACGCAGTTCCCCAGCACGGCATGGCGACCATTTGGGATGCAGACGTGCTGATTTGGGCTGCGAGCCAGATCGTCGAGGCGGAGAACCTCGGTCTGAAGACCTCACGCTTCCTGCGCTTCACCCCCTACCAGCTCCTGATCGCCGTTGGCCGGCAGACAGGCGCGCGGGACTACAAGCTGTTGAAGGGGGCGCTGAGCCGTCTGCAGGCGACCGTCATCCGCACCAGCATCCGGCAGGGCGAACATTGGCGGCGGCATCAATTCTCTTGGATCAACGAATGGGAGGAATGTGCGCGGCGGGACGGACGCGTGGAAGGCATGGAATTTGTCCTCCCCGACTGGTTCTATCGCGGCGTCATCGATCGCTCGCTCGTTCTCACGATTGATCCGGCCTACTTCAGCCTGACGGGCGGGATCGAGCGCTGGCTCTACCGCGTCGCGCGCAAGCATGCCGGCCGCCAGCCGGGCGGATGGCTGTTTGAGATCGCACACCTCCACGAGAAATCCGGCAGCCTCGCCAAGCCCGCTGACTTCGCCTTTGATCTCCGCCGCATTGCGACCCGTCAACCGCTGCCAGGTTATCGCCTGAGCATCGAACGCAGGGAGCACCGCGAACTCCTGCGCATCCTGCCCGGCAAGTCATTCACAGCATCTGTGGATGGAGCTGTGAATCATCTCGGGACTTCGGGCGTTCGCGCTCTCGGGACTTCGGGCGTGACCGTATCGGGATTTCGGGAGTGCGAACCACACCTAACGCACTGGCAAGAAAAAGCGATTTCTCCCCCTAACTTAGAGTCTAACTCAGAATCTAACTTTTGTAGTGGGCGCGTGCCTCCTGCGGATAACGCCGCGAGTGCTGATGAGCCGCCAACCAAACACGCAAGCCAACAATTGTTGCCGCGTCCCGGCCATAAGGCGGGAGGCAAGCAGTGATTGTCGCGGTGCTCAACCAGAAGGGCGGCGTCGGCAAGACGACGCTGGCCCTGCACCTTGCCGGTGAATGGGCGCTGCGCGGAAAGCGTGTAACGCTGCTCGATGCCGACCCCCAAGGCTCGGCATTGGACTGGTCGCAGCAGCGGGCGCGGGAGAACGTCTCGCCGCTATTCGGCGTCATTGGCCTCGCGCGGGAGACACTCCATCGCGAGGCGCCGGAGATCGCGCGCACTGTCGATCATGTCGTCATTGACGGGCCGCCGCGCGTCGCCCGATTGATACGATCGGCGCTACTGGCCGCTGACCTGGTGCTGATTCCTGTGCAGCCGTCGCCATTCGACGGCTGGGCTTCGGCCGAGATGCTGGCTCTGCTGCGTGAGGCTCGCATCTACCATCCGAAGCTCTCCGCTCGCTTCGTGCTCAACCGCTGCGATATGCGCACGGGCATCGCCCGCGCGACAGCCGAGACGCTCGCCGATCACGATCCGCCAGTGCTCGCCACCACCATCGGGCAGCGTGTCGTCTTCGCCGACGCCGCACAGTCGGGCCGGCTCGTCTTCGAGCTTGCCGCGCAGGGCACGGCCTCCGGCGAGATCACCGCGCTCGCCGCTGAAGTTGCGAGGTTCGCGCCATGAGCCGGCGGTCCACCAAGCGCGGCTTCGCGTCGCGACCTGGCGATGCCGAAGGCTGGGTCAAGGCCAGCGACGCGTCGCGGCGTCGGACAGATAACACAGCAGCATTGACCGCGCGCCTGACAATCGACGTCTCGCCGGCGCTGCGCGGCCGCATCAAGGTCGCCGCATTCCAGCGCGGCGTCACTGTCGCCGACATGCTGCGCAAATTGCTGGCGCGAGAATTCCCACTGAGACCGGAGAGCCGTCATGAACGACAATGAGGCCTTGCCGCCGCGTGCCGTGTCGCCCTCGCATCGGCGGAGCGTTGCGCTCACCCATGTCGAGCTGACCTGGATCGAGAAGAGGATTGAACATTGGCTGCGCTTCGGTCGTCGGGCCGAGGAGAAGATTCTCGATCGCCGCCGCAGCGTTTCAAGTTTTGCGCCTGGCAGCATCTTCGGCTTCGTTCGCTGGGCATCGAATGACTATGGCACCGTGGTCTCCCGCATGGACATCGTGCGCGCCGTGGAGGCGGGCCAGCGCTATCAGACGCTGCCATTCGTCCGGCCCGGCGGAGAGATCCTGCTGCGCGTCGATAGCTGGCCGAAGGTCGAGCGCGTGTTGCAGGCGATCGATGCCATCGAGGCGCTCGCCATCAATCCCGCCGATGCCGCGCCCGATTACTGGCGGCATCTCCACAACCGTCTCGCCGCCGACCACGTGCCGCGCGCCTACACGCGCGAGCAGCATGTCGCGTGGCTCAAGCGGCGGAGCGTCACACCATGACCCGATTTGGCTATGTCGTGGTGACGTACATTGCCGTGCTCGCTGCCGGTGGCTTGATCTTCTTTCATCCCGCGCCGAGGCTGGTTTGGAACGCCACCGCAAGCACGCCGACAGGGCTCTACGCGCTGCAACCGGTCGGAGAGCTGCACGCTCTCGAACTGGTCGTGGTGCGGCTGCCAGAGTCCATCGCAAATGTCCTCGCCGATGGGCGCTTTCTTCCGAGGGGTGTGCCGCTGCTGAAGCACGTGATGGCGCTGCCGGGGCAGACCGTGTGCCGGTCCGGCGATGCCATCACTGTCGATGACGTCCATGTCGGTGCCGCACACGATCGCGACCATCTCGGTCGACCACTCCCCCGTTGGAGCGGTTGCACCACGCTCCAGCCGGACGAGGTCTTCCTCATGAACCCGACCGTCCCGGATAGCCTGGACGGCCGCTATTTCGGCCTACTGCCCATCAGTTCGATTGTCGCGTGTGCGGTCCCGCTTTTAACCGACGAGGACGGCGATGGCCGCTTCGTCTGGCGCGCCGCGACCCGTTAGCCCGCTTCTCAACCCGCCAAGTAAGGAGGCTTCCTATGGCACAAATCGGTCAGTTCACCCGCGACAAGTCCGGCTTCACCGGACGCGTTGAAACGCTCTTCTTCGAGCGGATTCTCACCCTCGTCCCGGCCGAATCCTCAGATGCCGAGAACGCGCCGGACTACCGCATCCGCCTCGGCGATGCCGATGGCCCGGAGATCGGCGCCGGTTGGAAACGCACCGGCGAGAAGGCCGGCGATTATGTTTCGCTCATCATCGACGATCCGGCGCTGCCGCGGGCGATCCGCGCCAATCTCTTCCAATCAGGCGACGACAAATCGGCATGGACGCTGAACTGGAATCGTCTGCCTCAGCGTGCCGAGCGGGACTGATTGCATGCAGGGTCCCGTCACGCGCGCCGCCAACAATGCGCATCGAAGCTCCATCCTTTTGCTCGCGGCAAAGTCGTCTCATTCCTCCGGTCGGCGCAACCGTCGGCCGGCCGCCGCGCACAGCGGTCGTCAAATCGGCGGTCCGTGCGCACTGCCGGTAGCCAGCATGACGCCTCGCCGTGATGGCGGAAGAGCGGCGGGCTTTGCTGTTGTCCTCCTTATCGGCTTGCTGGTGATTGGCGGGTCAATGCCGGCAGTGTCAGCAGAGAAAGCGCCGGCTCGCGGTCAACCGGCGAACGATCGCTATATTACTTTCGTGACGGAAGCCGCACAGCGCTTTGGCATTCCGACTGCATGGATTCGTGCCGTCATGCGGGAGGAAAGCAACGGGGATCGGCGTGCAGTCTCACCTAAAGGTGCGCTCGGCGTCATGCAACTCATGCCCAAGACCTGGGCGGAGCTGCGCGCGCGCTACGGTCTCGGGCGCGATCCCTTCGATCCCCGTGACAACATCCTCGCGGGCGCCGCCTTTCTTCGCGAACTGCATGACCGCTACGGCTCGCCGGGCTTCCTTGCGGCCTACAATGCAGGCCCCGGCCGCTACGAGGAGTTTCGAGATCGACATCGTCCGCTGCCCGCCGAAACCATGGCCTATGTCACGGCCATCGTCCCTTTTGTCGATGCGGAGAGGGCGCCAGGACCTCTTCTCCTCGCGGTCTCTTCTCGTTCGTCCTGGACGCGGGCGCCGCTGTTTTTCGGCCACGCTGACGCGCCGTCGCCTGCCGCGCGAGCGACAGTCGATCGACCGGCGCACGACAGGCCGGCTGCCGTTCCTGTGCATGATCTCTCGGCAATTGCGCCGCAGTCGGAAGGCCTATTCGTCGCGCTTTCGACAACGGGACGAGCGCAATGATGGCACGGCATCTTCGACATCAAGGTCCAGATCGGCGCACGCCTGCAGGCACTCATGTCGCGGAGATATGGAGATCCGTCGCGCGATGGCGGTCTGCCGCCGCCGTCGGCAGCGAATTCGTGCTCAGGCGTGTGTTAGCGCATTCCTGCGAAGGAGAGAGAGTAGGCGAGGGAGGAGAACAGGCAACAACCGAACGAGGGCGAGATAAAAGGCCGCAAGGTGCGGCTCGGTCGGTCGGTTGTTGTTGCTTTGTTTTTTCGTTGATCCGGCAATGTGGGGCTTCGGCACGCAATGTGCGCCCCACTATCAAGTCATTGCAAAGATTCTCAATTTCGCACATTGCCGAGGCTGGCCATGGCTGAAGAGAAGGAGTTTCAGCCCCGGCCTGGTCGCATCCGCTCCTCGCGGAGCCAGCGCGCCAAGCCCTTCATCGCCCAGGCGCTAGCCTCGGCTCAGCGTGCCGGTGGCGGCATTTCGCGAACCGGTCATCTGACCAGCCACCGTCATTCGCGCTTCGGCCGCGGCCGGGTCGCCAGTGAGCGGGCAAACCGACTGCTCACGGGGCGCTCGCGTCTGGTGACAATCAAGACTCGCGTCGTCCGTCATAAGGCGCGTTCAGCGCCGCTCGCCGCGCACCTCGGCTATCTCCGGCGCGAGGGCGTCACCCGGGACGGGGAGAAGGCCCGTCTGTTCGGCCCGGATACCGACGATGCCGATCCCAAGGCGTTCGGTGAGCGCTGCCAGAATGACCGGCACCATTTCCGGTTCATCGTCTCGCCGGAGGACGCCGCCGACATGGCCGACCTCAAGGGCTTCGCGCGTGAACTGATCGGCCAGATGGAGAGAGATCTCGGGACCAGGCTCGATTGGGTCGCCGTCGATCACTGGAACACCCAGCACCCTCACGTCCACATCCTCGTGCGGGGCGTGGCCGAAGACGGCCAGGACCTCGTCATCTCCCGCGACTACATCAAGGAGGGGATGCGCGCCCGCGCCCAGGACCTGGTCACCCAGGAGCTCGGACTGCGCTCCGACCTCGACATTCGTCGCTCGCTCGAGAGCCAGGTGGAAGCCGAGCGCTGGACACAGCTCGACCGCCAGCTAGTTCGCGATGCCGGTCGGCACGGCATGATTGACCTTGCGCCTGATCGGTCGCAGCAGCCCGATCAGTTCCATGCGTGCAAGGTCGGACGGCTGCGACGCCTGGAGAGCCTTGGCCTCGCGCATCAACTCGGGCCGGGTCAATGGTCCATGGACGAGGGCGCCGAGACGACGTTGCGCGAGCTCGGCGAGCGCGGCGACATCATCAAGCGCATCCACCGCAGCCTGACCGAACGCGGTATCGAGCGCGGGAGCGGCAGCTACGTGCTGGCAGGCGAAAGCCTCGACGTCCCCGTGATCGGACGCCTCGTCGATCGCGGTCTCGACGACGAGCTCAAGGCGACCGCCTATGCCGTGGTCGACGGCGTCGATGGCCGTACTCACCATATCAAGTTCCCCGATCTCGATGCCGCCGGTGACAGCGCACCGGGCTCGATCGTCGAGCTCCGTAGATTCGACGACGCGCGCGGTCAGCGTCGCTGGGCGCTGGCCGTCCGTTCCGATCTTTCGATCGAAGCGCAGGTGACGGCGAGCGGTGCGACATGGCTCGACCGGCAGGCCGTCGCGCGCGACCCTGTTGCGCTTGGCCAGGGGGGCTTCGGCGCCGAGGTCCGCGATGCAATGCAGCGGCGGGCTGAGCAGCTCATCGAGCAGGGGCTCGCCGAGCGGCAGTCGCGCAGACTGGTGTTCGCGAAGAACCTCATCGGCACGCTACGGCGCCGCGAGTTAGAGGATCTCGGCAAGCAGCTCGCCGCCGAGACCGGCCAGCCGTTCAACCCGTCGGCTGGTGGCGAATATGTCACTGGGACCTATCGACAACGGTTCGCGCTCGCCTCCGGCCGCTTCGCGATGATCGACGACGGTCTCGGCTTCCAGCTCGTGCCGTGGACTCCGTCACTCGAAAAGCAGCTCGGAAGGCACGTCTCCGGCGTCGCCCGCAATGACGGCGGCATCGATTGGGGCTTTGGAAGCAACCGGGGGATCGGCTTGTGAGCAATCCTTCCAATCACTCACGTCAGGAAAGGGCGGCGGCCATGTCCGCGACCAAAATACTGTGGGGGCAGGTCATCACCGTCTTAGTGATCGTCCTGCTGACGTTCTGGACCGCGACGGAATGGACAGCCTGGCGACTCGGCTTCCAAACGCAACTCGGGCAGCCCTGGTTCGAGCTGTTCCACTTTCCATTCTACCTTCCTCCCGCCTTCCTCTGGTGGTGGTACGCCTATGATGCTTACGCGCCACATATCTTCATCGAGGGCGCCTATATCGCGGCCTCCGGCGGCATCATCGCCGCCGCGGTCGCGATCGGCATGTCGGTCTGGCGCGCCCGCGAAGCGAAGAATGCCGAGACCTATGGCTCGGCACGATGGGCTGAGGCGAAGGAGATGGGGCAGGCTGGTCTGCTCGGGCCGGACGGCGTGGTGCTCGGCCGGTTCGAGCGCACCTATCTCCGCCATGATGGACCGGAGCACGTCCTTTGCTTCGCGCCGACCCGGAGCGGCAAGGGAGTCGGGCTCGTCATCCCGTCGCTGCTAACCTGGCCGGGCTCGGCGATCGTCCACGACATCAAGGGCGAGAACTGGCAGCTCACGGCCGGCTTCCGGGCTCGGCACGGCCGCGTTCTTCTGTTCGATCCAACCAATGCAAAATCGTCGGCCTACAACCCGCTGCTGGAGGTCCGGCACGGCGAATGGGAGGTACGCGACGTCCAGAACATTGCGGACATCCTTGTCGATCCCGAGGGCAGCCTCGAGAAACGAAACCACTGGGAGAAGACCAGTCACGCGCTCCTGGTCGGCGCCATCCTCCACGTCCTCTATGCCGAGGAGGACAAGACGCTCGCCGGAGTCGCAGCCTTCCTGTCCGATCCCAAGCGGCCGATCGAATCGACGCTCGCCGCGATGATGCGGACGGCACATCTCGGCGAGGCCGGCGTCCATCCCGTCGTCGCCTCCGCCGCGCGGGAACTCTTGAACAAGTCCGGTAACGAGCGCTCCGGCGTCCTGAGCACCGCGATGTCGTTCCTGGGCCTCTACCGAGATCCCGTGGTGGCGGAGGTGACGCGCCGCTGCGACTGGCGGATCACCGACATCGTCGGCGGAGAGCGGGCGACCACGCTGTACCTCGTCGTGCCGCCATCGGACATCAACCGGACCAAGCCGCTGATCCGCCTGATCCTCAATCAGATCGGCCGCCGCCTGACCGAGGATCTCCAGGCCAAGGCCGGCCGGCGGCGGCTCCTCCTGATGCTCGACGAATTCCCTGCGCTTGGCCGGCTCGACTTCTTTGAGTCAGCACTGGCCTTCATGGCTGGTTACGGCATCAAGAGTTTCCTGATCGCCCAGTCGCTGAACCAGATCGAGAAGGCCTACGGGCCAAACAACTCGATCCTCGACAACTGTCACGTCCGGGTCAGTTTCGCGACCAATGACGAAAGGACAGCGAAGCGGGTATCCGACGCGCTGGGCATGGCGACCGAGATGAAGGCAATGAAGAACTATGCTGGCAGCCGCCTTGCACCTTGGCTCGGTCACCTCATGGTGTCGCGGTCGGAGACCGCCCGGCCGCTGCTCACACCCGGCGAGATGATGCAGCTCCCGCCATCCGAAGAGATCGTCATGATGTCGGGCCTCCATCCGATCCGCGCCAAGAAGGCGCGCTATTACGAGGACAGACGTTTCCAGGAACGCATCCTAGCGCCGCCGGAGCTGACCAAGCCCAGCGGCTGCCGCCCGGACGATTGGAGTAAGCGGCCGCTGCCGCCGCGCCCGACAGCGGCGCTGACCTCAGCCGACGACCAGGCCGACGTAGAGGACCCGAAGACGGCGGACCGCCGGCGGCAGCCGGAACTGGCCCGTGACGCCGTGGAGAGGAGAGAACCCATCGACAACGAATTCGCTTCGGAATTTGTCGACGAACTCGAGGAAGATGCTCCGCGAATTGGACGCCTCAACGACATGATGCAGGGCGTCGCGCGCCAGGCATCGCTCGATCCCGGCGACGATCTCGGATTGTGAGGCAGGCATGAGTGCGCCAAAGAAGAAAGCGCAGATGTCGGTCTATCTCGATCCTGATATCATGAAGACGCTGTCAGCCTACGCGGCTCGGCGCGAACAGTCGCTGTCGCTCATCGCCGAAGCGGCGATCGCGACCTTCCTGTCGCCGGACGCCGACGAGCTGCGGGAGGCCGCTATTGCCAAGAGGCTCGATCAAATTGATCGCCGGATCGCGCGGCTTGAGCGGGATGTCGGGATTTCGGTCGAGACCATCGCACTCTTCATCCGGTTCTGGCTCACGACGACACCGCCACTCCCCGAGCCGACCGCAAAGGCCGCGCGGGCACAAGCCGGAGCGCGCTATGATAACTTCGTCGCAGCATTGGGCCGGCGACTAAGCCATGGGCCCAAGCTGAGGCAGGAAATCCTGGATGACGTAGATGGCGTTCAATCTTCCGTCGGCCTAGACCAAGCGGGCTCCGAGGGTAATTAGTCGTCCGTTCTTTACAGCTCTGAGCACCGCAGCTCGGCGGAGCGCACAGGACATTCACCGTTCAGCTGTCGCTGCCGCTAACATCCCCGCCGGTTAAGGACTGGGCGGCGTTCTCAACGTCGAACCAAGCATCGGGCCGAGGCTCGTCAGCTTCTCGAAAGCTAGCGCACCATTATGAGATCTCTGGACAATAGACCAACGCAAGGCTTTCGAAGCGGCTCTTGGCTAGGCCGGCAAATTGCAAAGGGGGTGTCCGATTTCGACGGGCTGTTGTTTTCGAGCCCGTCAATCAGCTTCTCGAGCTGAACCCTCCGCAGCCCGCGCGCCGGATCCGAGCTTAGCTCGGAGGTTGAGAAACCTCTATGTCCTCCACGGCGCGGCATAGATGCTTGTTCACCACCATAGCGAACACATTGTCGTCCGCATCGGAGATGGACTTTGATGAACACTAGCGGACTTGGCGGTCGGGCGCCTCCCAAACGGTCTGCAAGCATTCGCAGTCAAAGTTCGAGCAAGTTAGCTTAGTCCCTCCCTGCGCGACGTGGGCTGCCGTGCCCAGCACGATTTTCTTGATTTTCCATGGTCCAACCGCTCAGCACGCCATTGTTCTCCGGCATGTATGACCAGCGGGCGGCTAGCTTCGGGCGGCAGCCTTGTTCGAACATCCGCGAACACTCCTGTCCGGCCGCGATTCACGCGGCTGAACAGCAAAATTGATCGAAGTGCCAGTTGGTGCAGGAAACGCTTGACGTGCTGGCGAGCACTGGCAGTTTTTAAGGCGCACCGATTCGCAGGTCGTGCTCCAGTGTCCCTCGAATGATTCCGTCGTCATCGACCACGAACCCGTCGCGGTCCTCTGCCTTGGCTATTTCGATACCGATCTGCATCGAGCTCTCCTCTCATCCTGCCTGGCGGGGAAAGGGGTTAGCAGGCTCCATTCGGTGGCTCACAAACCAGCTTTTCTGGTGGCGCGAAGCGCGCGATTCGTGTCCAAGTTCTGACACGGGACAAAGTCCGTCAGGTTCAAAACACCGGCTGCGTTTGGGGCGCCTTGGAGTTTTCAAAGCGTAGTCAGGCGCTTGATGCGTGCTGACCGAGCTGGCACGCCCGTTGCTAATGGGATGCAGAAACACGGAGTGAGGGCTGAGCGCACACCAGATGCGCAAAACGAGTGATGCTCGCCTTCTCTTGAACCCGTGTGCTCTGTTTCTGAGAGAGACAGGCTAGCACACAAAGTCGCGCAACGAGTGGCAATAGTTTTGGAAAGCAACATGGTGCTGCACATGGAGTCCCCAGCTCCCCCGATCAAGGTGGAGAACTGGCTGCGAGGCGAGCCCCTCACGAGCTTCCAGCCCGGGAAGGTGTACATCGTCGAAGTTTGGGCAACTTGGTGCGGACCATGTGCGGCAGTGATGCCTCATCTGGTAGAGCTGCAAGAGAAATACAAAGACAGCGGACTTGAGCTGCTCGGCGTCGCAGCTTACGAACAAGCTCCAACGGCGGACGAGGCCCGAACAAGCTTGGACGCGTGGTTGACCGACAAGTTCTCGAACCTGAACTTTCGGATCGGGTTCGACTCCACAGGCGAAATGAACAAGCTTTGGATGGATTCCAGCTTTTCTGTCGGGATTCCCACCTCGTTCGTCGTTGACCGTGACGGCCACATCGCCTTTATCGGTCTTCCGATGCAGCTCGATGACGTCTTGCCGAAAGTTCTTAACGGCAGCTGGCGGACCAGCGATGAAGCTAAAGCCGCCGACACAGAGCGGATCGAAACCGGACGACGCGAAATGGACGAAATGACGCGCAAGCGGGCGTTGGCTGAGCCAATTCTCGCCGCGATGAAGGCGGAGGATTGGGCAAAGGCGGTTTCGGCGGTCGAAGAGGCCCTCGCGGTGATGCCGGACGACCTCAACTTCCGCGCGCGCCATGCGGATCTGTTGCTTCACAAACTGCGCAACATGCAGACCGGCTTGCCGGTTATGAGGCAATTCGCTCGCGACGCGATCGACAAAAACAATGAGGTGTGGATGGAAGAGGCGCTGCGCCAACTCTTCAATCCGGCGAATGACAACTCCCACGTCCCGTCTGCCGAGCGCTTTGCGATGGGCAAAGAGTTGTCCGAACACATTCTTGCGCTGAATCCTCCGCACCGGGACGGTGGCCCCAAGTGGCTGTCTTATGGGGCGGTCGCGCAGTATTATTACGAGAGCGGCAACAAGGATCGCGCAATCGAATTGGTCGAGGTGGCGTTGAACTCGCTAGGCGGTCCTGAGCCTATCCCCGACGAGCTGAAACAGCACGTCACGCCGCCGTTGCTCCAAGCGCTGGCCAACTACAAGGGTGAGAAGGCTTGCTGTGAGAGTGTTTGTGCAACTCCGCAGGGCGCTCAGTGATGGCCCTGTAATTTGCTCACTTGGGATTTTTAATAAACACCAGGCGAACTACGCGCAGGCTCGACAGAACCTGATCGATCACATTTCACGCTACAGTCACACTAAGGGCCTCGATTCCGTGTGGTTCATCCAAGCAACGTCGACAGCTGTTAGATGCCACATCCGATGACACATGGACAAAAACGATAGGCTTATTGTCACGAGGCTGAGAGCGGTCAGCATGAAGGGTGGTTGTCCAAAGAGGTCTGGGACTGCAACCCCCGCATCTAACTCAGAGCCTTCACGCCTCACAAACTCTAACCGCAACGCAAAGCAAGAAAATGAGTTCATGGGACGGACTTAGCCCCGGCCAGTTCTTGGCTCGAGTGGCATTTTCAGTCGCTATCACGGCCGCCGTTGTCGTCGGGACTTTCGTCGCAATCCGCTACATGGCGGGCTTTTATCGATGATCACCACGCCCAGTGCTCAAGCATTCCGGCCCCCGAGTGTTGCGGGGACAGCAATTCCGAGTGACCTAAAACACGATCTCCAATATACCAATGCTTCGGGCCATGGAGTGTAGGCGATGGGAAGGAACCTGATGATCTGGGTCGGATCGGAGAGATCGAAATCGACGAGTCGGCTGCGATCGCAGTCGAGCGGATCGGCGACGAGATGACCGTCGTCATCGCGAGTATTGTGGGCGTTCATTGTCAGGTAACGGCGGATCAGGCGCTTGAACTTTCTCGCGTCCTGGCTGTTGCCGCGAAGAATGCGGAGAAGTTCCGTGTCACCGGTTGACTTGACAGATTTGCCGATCGGGGGACAGAAATCGTCGATTAGCTTTACGGTTCCGCCGATAGCTTGACGCCAGCGGCGATATGTCTCGAGAAACCTGGATTGCACGCCTTGGCAGGTCAGCGGATGCCCTGGACGCTGAGGCAGATGGCTGTTGCGTAGAACAGCGCGACCCACTTGCCCTGACAAGAACACCTGCGCAGATCAGGCCGGCGAACACGAGGACCGGAAGCGAAGCCCGGCAACGGAGGCTAACCCAGCCGGACCTCGCCCCCGCTGATCCCGGAGGGGATCGAGATGAAGTATCGCATAGAAAGCGTGCCGTTTTCCGTCTCAGTTACGGATCGTTTCGCCGGAAAGCACCGCTTGAGGTCGGCTAGGCTTCGGCGGTGTCCGCCTCAACATGGGCACCACGCATCCGAAGCCCCAGCCGCGCCAGCCTCGGCTGGGGCTTGAGCGCACACGGCGGCGGAGCTAGGCGGCCACGGGTGCGAGCTATGATCGGCAAGTCCAAATCATGATCGAGCCAATTCTGATAATGGCGGCAATCGGCGTCGCGCTGGTCGAATCAATCGTCGGGCTGGTTCGAGACCAAGGCCGAGCTCGAGCGAAGGCAACTCTCAGGCCAGTCAGCACGGCCTGACCCCGTCACAGGACAGCGGATCATCATTTCTGACATATCGAACTCGTGCTGCAACTAAGCCTATGCCATATATTTATGACATCGCGCAGTGTGAGGCTCAAAGATGTTCCTGCCGCGGCGCCGGTTTTCGTCGCCTCGAATTATCATCACAGCCCGGGAAGAAAGGCGAGTATCGCTGCGCGGCCTGTGATAGCTCGCTAGAGATTCTCGACGGCAGCAAGCTGGTCTGCTACCGGCTCACCATTGAGCCGTCCACCAGGGCTATGCGCGATTAGGACAAGGGCGCATGCTTGCGTTTTGGTCGTTCGAGCCCTGCTATCCTGCTCGCACTATCGGCGTCCCTAGAGAGTTGTTAACAGAAGCCGCTTCAGCTGGCTTTCGCTGAGGCCGCTTGCCCACCGTTCGCCCGGTCGCGGACAAAGCTGGTGGCTCGGATCGCGGTTCGGGCACTTGCGCACGCGACCCTCACACCTCGGATCCCCGTTTTTGGCTGCGTCCGTCGCCGCTCGGTCGCGGGTGCGATATCGAGGCAGTGCAATCACTATGATGGTGCGACGAATGCCCACATTCGGTCGGATAAGCCCAGTGGTGCGACCAGTAAGTCATTAATTGTTCTCAACCCGGGGCTGACTCTTAATCAGCGGGTCCCAGGTTCGAGCCCTGGTGCGCCCACCAAAGGAAAATCCTTATTTTCCAAGACGCGCGATATCGATCGAGAACAAAGCGAGTCTCGTTGACCTGAGCCCCAAAGGTCGTCCAGCGATGGGCGGAATCCTTTGGTCATTTGCTCTGAGACCATTCTTTGGACCGCCGGAGGCTGGAGTTTTCCGGCTTCGTCATGATGGCGGGCTGGCTGCGTCAT
>NZ_JCAMOP010000075.1:0-19182 GCF_059512345.1 Bradyrhizobium sp. Unk1 | reverse complement strand
TCCAACTCCACCGCATCGCCCCAACAACGACCGGCGAGGACGCTCCATTTCGAGGTTTTTCAGCAGACTGCTAGAGGTCATGGATTTGCGGCTCCGGCAGTTGGCCGCGGGAAACGGCACCTCTGACGAGATGTTTCTCATGGTGACGGAGAAGCTCGACGCCGCCTCAGCGGCCGGAACGATCTTCATCCACGGCGGCGACTGCGGCCACGTCCTCGATCATTACAGGAAAATAGTCGCGGCGAATGCCCGGCGGCTGTCGGCGGGGCGTTAGGAACGCTGCCGGGGAAGCGGCGTTTCAGCTTCTATGAAACAGTTCTTCTTCGATCTTGCCGGCTCTGTTTCCGCCCATGACAGGGTCGGACATCCATGCGTATCCCGACGCGAGGCGCAGGAGCACGCGAAGTTTATCGCGCATCGCATCCGGAACTCTCGAAGCGCGGGAACTATATCCGGGTACGGGACGAGAGTGGCGCCGAGATTTACGAAGCGCCGATCCACCCCGAACCTTTTCACCGTTCCCCGTACGCGGCCTAGCGCCGGGCGGTCTTCCTTTTAGCGGTCTTCTTCGCCGTACGTTTTTTCGCGGCCTTCTTTTTCTCGACGCGTACGCCCTTAAACTTCTTGGCCGTCTTTTTCTTCTTGCCTGGGCGCTTCACTGCCATGAACTCCCCCGACTTCCTGTCGCGCTTGGTCCAGGCGCTTGCGCCGCCAATCGTGCTCTTCGTCTGAGAGCGCTTTTTCACAGCGCCTTTGCGGGCGTTGTCTCCCGTCGGCTTATTTACCGCCATGCATCCTCCGTCAGCAAGTTTCCCGCACATTAATGCCAGCGATTCCACGAAGTTCCAGCGATGGGAACGACTTCGCGCATGCGGGAGAGCGGGGATATCGTCTGGCTTCGCAGAGGCTCTTGACGCCGGTGCTATAAGAAAGAGGAACAAATTGATTCGGGGCTTTCCCATGAAGACCAATCTCAAGCGATCATCGTCAGGTGGCAGCACCCGGCAGGCGTTTCTCACCCTGCAGGGCTGGGCCCTCGGAACGCTTATCGATCAGGGAGCCGTGACCGAGTGCGACCATCACGGGCATAGGAAAGACCGCTCGGACCCCGACGCATGGGCGAGAGCCAGGTCCGAAGCCTGGGCGCATCGCCCGCGTCGTCCTGACAAACCGCGAGCATATCATAGCCCTTGAAGCCCGCGACAAAGGCCACATGGGGATGCTGCTGCGTTATCCTTACGAACTGCGCAACGCAGCGGAATATTTTGGCGACATTCAGGATGTTAAGATCACGAAGGACATGCTCGATCTCGCAAAACATATCGTTGAACAGAAATCCGGGCCTTTCGAGGCCGAAAAATTCGAAGACCGTTACGAGGCGGCTTTAACCGAACTTCTCGCCAAAAAGGAAGGGCGTCCCGTTGCCGGCAGCGAAGAAACAGCCTCCAAGCAACGTCGTCAGCCTTATGGATGCGCTGCGCGCAAGCATTGGCCAACAAGGGAAAGCTTCGCCCACGCCGGCTGAGCGGGGCAGAGCGAGAAAAGCTGCGAAGACCAAAAAATCAGCATAAGCTCCGCAGGAGAGCGCAGGCTCTACATTTTGCCCTTTTGTTTTTCTTGGGCGCTTTTTCCATCGGAGCTTTTCGAGCGTTCTTCGAAGCGATCCGCGCTCTTGGCAAGATCGTGCCCCGTCTTGCTCTCGGTTTTCGCCTCTTCCTTGGCCGTTGCCTCGCGCAAGCCTTTAGCGGCCCGTCCCCCCGCTTTCGATGATTTTCGTTCGTCGTCCATTTCCAGGTCCTTTCTGATACGCGGTGCGATGTTCTTACGTATTGCTATTCACTGTCTTGCTGTCTGCTAAGGCTAAACGGCGCGTATGAGCCGCCCTAACATCCCCTGCATATACTCTTGATTTTTTTGTCCAATGCTTTGTCCGCGGGCTCGCGGAGGTCTTGGGCTGATCTGGCAGGGGTTCGCTGATCCGCCGCGGCCGATAGCCGCGCGTGGCGATCATGTCGCAGGCTCTTTGCGTCAGTCGCTTGAACGATCGCAAATCCCGAAATGAGGATCGAACAAAGCATGAGCTTTAGCAATTTTTGCAAATCTTCCCTACCGTTCTGTCTGGCTTGTTATTCTCTTGATCGATTTTGGCATAGCTATCCTGCTCGCTCGTCGTCGTCGGCTTCCCGATTCCTCCGGGCGCTGCACCCTGCGCGCTGGCTCCTGAAGATCCTGACGGCACGGCCGTACCGGCGGCATTCGTACCGGGTGCCTGTCGGCCACCTGCGGAGCCGTTAGTTTCTCCCGTTCCCTGATTTGAGCCAGATTGGGTTGAGCCCGCAGCATCAGTGGGATTGGCTCTGGAAGTGTCGTTCACACCCGGCGATGCTCCGCCCGGGTTTGCGGTTGACCCTGCACGGGCCGCACCAGCGCTTGATGGTGACGTTGTGCCCGTTGCCGCTCCGGACGAGGCTGTGCCACCCGCTCCTCCACCGGCGGAGCCACCGCCTCCGCCGCCTCCGCCACCTTGAGCGAACGCGGCGCAGGGAAGGATAATTGCCAGGACAAGCGCAAACCCAGAGACTTTCATACCGCAAGACCTTTAGCGACCAAGCGGCTTCACGTTATTTCGTTCCTATTGCAGCCCGTTGCCACCCTCACCTGCGACGCGGTTGACGTCACCCTACCTGGCACCAACGAGCTCGGTAGTGCACCTCCAGGTATCAGGTCGAGGAACCTCCCCTCTAATCCGGGTTTGGTTCTCGAAGACAAACGGCGAGAACGAAGATGGGAAATACTGGCGTCGGCATGCTGCTCGGCAATACTTCGGTAATCGGAGTTTGGATGCTCTTTATCGGCGCCTTTGTCCTCGGTGGGGCCATTCTATATGGCCTGCTTCAGACCGGAAGGTTGAGCCGGGGCGAGCGCGCGCAGCTTGACCCGGAATACCGAAGCGGCTCAGCGCCGGGACGATCCGCAGAAGTGACCTAGCTGCCTGGGCCTGGCGAAGGCTGGAAGCCGATGGAAGAGCGTAAAACCGAAGGCGACGTGCTCGACAAAGTCCGGCGACACATTCGCATCCTTGTCGATATTGGTCGTCTTTCAGTTGAAGACGCAGACCTGGACCGTTTCCTGGATAAGACTGTTATCCAGATCGCGAGAGCTATCGAGATTCACCACGTAAAAATCCTTCGATATCGTCCTGAGACGTCAGATCTTCTGTTAGTCGCAGGCGTCGGCTGGAAAGACGGTGTCGTGCGCACCGCGACGTTCTCCGTTGACTTGCGCTCGCCCCCCGGCCGGGCTTTTCAAGCAGGGGAGCCAGTAAGCATCAGAAACTTCGCCGAGCAAAACGACTTCATTCGCTCCGAATTTTTAGCCGAGCATGGCATCGTGGCCGTCAGCAACGTACCTGTACTGATAAACGGCGCTGCGTGGGGGGTTTTAGAGGTGGACAGTACGGCACCAAGAGACTTCTCGCAGGACACCACGGAGTTTTTGACCGCTGTGGCGGCCATGATAGGTACCGTGCTGCGCCACAATGCGCGTCCTGATGAGCAAGCGCGTCTAATGGCCGCCGTGGCCGAAGCGCAAAGAGGGCAGATCTTGCTTCGGGAGATGCAACACCGCGTCAAAAATAACTTCCAGCTCGTCTTATCCTCAATCTCAATACAAAAGCGCAGGTACAGCGACCCGGAGTCGCATCGAGCCCTTGATCACGTCGCTAGCCGCATCAATGCGATTTCACTCGCGCATGATCAACTTGCTCCTCGGGCAGAAGGACAGGTCGTCAGACTATCCCATTATATCCGAGCGCTTTGTAGTGCTATCCGTAACCAGGTCGAAGAGGTGGAAGTAGAAGTTGAGTGTGACGAGCTCGAACTGACGATCGACCGAGCGCTCCCGGTGGGACTCATTCTCAATGAGACCGCAATGAACAGTATAAAGCACGCCTTCGGCTCGGGCGGAGGAAAAATCAGAGTCAAATTAATCGGGGGTGTCGATTATAGCCAAGCCCGTCTGACGGTGTCCGACAATGGACGTGGCATGGCAAACCCAAACCAAAACGGCTCGGGCCTCAAACTGATCGCCTCCCTCGCGAGGCAAATAGGCGGCGCCATCGATCAGAGCAGTACCAGCGCGGGCACGACCACAACCCTGACATTCCCATTGATAACGTGACATAGGGCGCCTACTCGATCGGCGCCGGCCGACTGATCATCAAAACCAGCATTTTAATGGCCAGTACATGAGCCGCTACGGATGCAGGCTGCAAAGTTGGCGGCTCACCACCATCGCTCACTGGGTTCTTTATTCCCGACAAAGCAATCTCGGTGCAAGAAAAGCAATCACCCGAAGATTGCGCAGTTAAAGGGTAAAACGAAGCCCGGCATGCGAACACGCCGAGCTTCGTATCCGCAGAGCATGGTCGGCAAACTCTTTGGACCTGGGAGCTTTACAACGGTTCAGTGCGCTTGTCTTGATCGTTAACGAACAGTCGCGCTGTCAGCACAATGTCGATCATGCGCTTGAGCGGTTCACCTATGCAGGGCTATTTTAAGGCGGGTGCCCAAGAGCATTCAGGCACACCGCCGGAGCCGTATCCGCTCAGAAAAAAAACGTCGTCCGTCGGCGGTAGCTACTCCAGCACAGGCTCCACGTGTGTCCTTGCAAATTAATGTCGAGAACCAGATCATACCACCGCCTTTCGGAGGCAGCCGTGATGGTCAGGCCAGCGGTCCTGACTTAATGCTACTCGACAACGCGGCGGCAGGTGGGTCGTCCCATGGGTTATCTACTCTGCACCGCCTTGCGCTAGGCCACCACGGGTAACGCAGCGATTTGCTTGTCGAGGGTCACCGGGTAGTTTCGCACCCGAACGCCAGTCGCATTATAGACGGCATTTGCGACCGCAGCGGCTACCCCGCATATGCCGAGCTCGGCCACGCCCTTCGCCTTCATCGGCGAGACCTTGTCATCGGCCTCCTCGAGAAAGATCACTTCCTGATGCGGTATGTCGGCATGGACCGGTACTTCATAACCGGCAAGGTCGTGGTTGACGAAGAAGCCACGGCGTTTGTCTACCGCCAATTCCTCCATAAGCGCCGCGCCAACGCCCATGGTCATGGCTCCGATCACCTGACTTCGCGCGGTCGTCGGATTCAGGATGCGGCCCGCAGCACAGACGGCGAGCATGCGCCGTACCCGAATTTCGCCCGTGAAGGCGTCGACGGCGACTTCGACGAAGTGAGCACCGAACGTCGATTGCTGAAAGGTCTTGCCGAGAGCTCCCCATTCCATCGTGTCTTCGGCGACGAGCTCGCCGGCGTGGACGGCGTCAACCAGCTTCGCCGATCGATTGCCGGCGCGCACTTGACCATCCTCGAACGTCGCCTCCGCTGAGTTGAAGCCGAGCCGCTGCGCCACGGCTTCCCGCAGCTTGACGCACGCCGCGTAGACGCCCGAAGTCGAACTGTTGGCACCGAACTGCCCTCCGGATCCGGAAGAGACCGGGAAGGAGGAGTCGCCGAGCCGAACCACGACCTTTTCCATGTCGATACCCATCATCTCGGCAGCGGTCTGCGCGATGATCGTGTAACTGCCGGTGCCGATGTCCGTCATATCGGTCTCGACGGTGACGAGCCCGTCCTGCCCCAGATAGACGCGCGCGCCGGACGGAACAAGCAAGTTGTTCCGGAAGGCGGCTGCCACACCCGTTCCAATCAACCAGCTTCCCTCGCGCCTATTCGCAGGATTCGAATTGCGGTTTCGCCAGCCAAAGCGCTCTGCGCCCTCGCGCAGACACTGCACCAGGTTTCGCTGAGAGAACGGCCGGTCCGGTTTCTCCGGGTCGACCTGGGTGTCGTTGACGATGCGCAGTTCGACAGGATCCATCCCGAGTTTCTCCGCCAATTCGTCCATCGCGATCTCGAGCGCCATCATTCCCGGCGCCTCGCCAGGCGCGCGCATCGAATTTCCCTCGGGCAAGTCCAGGACGGCCAGTCGCATCGAGGTCAGACGACTGGGCCCCGCGTACAGCAGCCTCGTCTGATTGATCGCAGTCTCGGGCTGGCCCTCAGGAAGATCGCCCGAGCCGCTTTCGTGGGCAATTGCCATGATGTGCCCGTCGTGGGCCGCGCCGATCCGGATGCGCTGCCGGGTGGCCGGACGATGCGTCGTGTTGTTGGGAATCAGCGGACGCGGCAGCGTGACTTTCACTGGTCGGCCCGCCGCCTTTGCTCCAAGGGCCGCCATCACAGCGTCGGAGCGCAGGAACAGCTTGCCGCCGAAGCCGCCGCCGACATAAGGCGATACGAAGCGAACGTTTTCCTTCGGGATTCCGAGCGTAGTCGCCAGATCCGACCGGCCCCAGTCGATCATCTGGTTGGATGTCCAAACGGTCAACTTGTCTCCTTTCCATTCGGCGATGGATGCATGGGGCTCCATCATCGAATGGCTCTGGTCGGGGGTCGTATAGAGTTCGTCAAGCTTGACGGGAGCTCGAGAGAAAGCCTGCTGAAAGTCGCCAGTGCGGCTTTCGGGAGGTGCGTCCTTGTCGGGACTGTTAGGGTCCTTTGCAAGCGGCGCCTCCTTCAACGCTTCGACGAGATCGAAGCTGCCTTCTTTGCGTGAATACTTTATCCCGACCAGTGCCGCGGCCGCCCGCGCCTGCTCGAACGTCTCCGCCACCACGACCGCGATTGCCTGATGATAATGATCCACTTCAGGGCCGCCGAGCAGCTTGGCCGTGTTGAATTTTCCCTTGCCGAGCTTTCCGGCATTATCAGCCGTCACGACGGCGATGACCCCCGCGGCGCGCTCCGCGGCCTGCACATCCATGTGCTCAATGCGACCCTTGCTTATCGCCGATGCCACGATGACGCCGTAGGCCGGGTTGGCCACCACGTCCTTATGCTCATAGGCGTACGTTGCCCTTCCCGACGTCTTCAATGGACCGTCGATGCGGGGGTGCGCGCGTCCCACGACCCGCATGCGGTCGATCGGGTTGGCTCCAGCGGGTTTATCGAACTTCATCACTGTCTCGCTTCGTTTATGGCGGCCGCCACCGTCCGTTCGACGAGAGGTAGCTTGAACGCGTTGTCCTGGGTGGGTTTTGCATCGGCCAGCAGCCCAGCGGCGAAGGGCTTGGCGCCTTTCGGCAACTCGGCCTCGGCTTCCTCAACCCGCCACGGCTTGTGGGCCACGCCGCCAACTGCCACACGACCCGTCCCATCGCGCTGAAGAATGGCGGCGACAGAGACAAGGGCGAACGCATAGGAGGCGCGATCACGAACCTTTCGGTAGATGTGATTACCGCTGACCGGAGGCGGCAACGTCACCGCCGTGATGAGTTCGCCGGAGTAAAGCGAAGTCTCGATGTGCGGAGAGTCTCCGGGAAGCCGGTGAAAATCAGCAACGGGAATCTTTCGCGCCTGCCCCGCCGGATCCACGGTCTCGACCTCGGCGTCCAGCACCCGCATGGCGACCGCCATGTCTGACGGATGGGTGGCTATGCATGCCTCGCTGACGCCGATTATCCCGAGTTGTCGGCTGACGCCGTCGATCGCGGCACAGCCCGCACCCGGGCTTCGCTTATTGCATGGTTGGTTCGTGTCGTAGAAGTAGGGACAGCGGGTCCGCTGCAGGAGATTTCCCGCGGTCGTCGCCTTGTTGCGGAGCTGACCGGAAGCGCCGGCGAGAAGCGCTCGGCTGAGAACGGCGTAGTCCCGCCGGACGCGCAGGTCAGCGGCAAGACTGGTATTCCGGACCAACGCGCCAATGCGCAGTCCGCCCTCTGGGGTTGTCTCGATCATATCGAGGCCCAGTCCGTTGACGTCGATGAGGTGGTCCGGCGTCTCGATCTCCAACTTCATCAGATCGAGCAGATTGGTACCACCTGCGATAAACTTCGCGCCTTCGATTCTCTGCGCCTTGGCGGCGGCTTCCTGGGCCGACGTGGCACGTTCGTAGGTAAACTCCTTCATGTGCTGCTCTCCGCGACCTGGGCTATTGCGTCGGCGATGTTGGAGTAGGCGCCGCAGCGGCAGATATTCCCGCTCATTCGTTCCCGGAGTTCGGCATTCGTGAGCTCGGGATGAGACGTCAGATCAACGCTGGCGTGGCTCGGGATGCCCGCTTTGATCTCCTCGAGCACCGCGACCGCCGAGCAGATTTGCCCGGGCGTGCAGTATCCGCACTGATAGCCGTCGTGCTCGACGAAGGCAGCCTGCATCGGATGAAGGTGGTCCGGCTCCCCCAGTCCTTCGATCGTCGTGATCTTGTCACCTTCGTGCATGACGGCAAGCGTGAGACACGAATTGATGCGCACGCCGTTGACGATGACCGTGCAGGCGCCGCACTGACCGTGATCGCACCCCTTCTTCGTGCCGGTGAGGTGAGCATGCTCGCGCAGCGCATCGAGTAGCGTGGTGCGAGTGTCGAGACGAAAATTGAGCGGCTCGCCATTCACCTCGAACGAGACATCGAAGCCCCGCCGTGCGGCATCGGAACTGGTCGCTGGCGCTTCCCCGCCCGAACCTAGCCCGATCATGGCCGTCCCGCCCACCAAGACGCCTCGCCTTCACATTTCCTGTTCGGTGGATTTGCAGATGTCATCTGCGGATCTCCCTCTGAGCATGGACGGACGCAGGATAAGTCTTCTGTCGCCATAGGGTTCATACGATCATCTCGGGCCGTGCAGTCGTCACCGATCGGGGTTCCAAGCAGCGGTAAGTTTCGGGCGACCCGCTCGGCAGAAGGACTCGTTTCTGCAGGAGCAAAAGCTACGGATCAGGACGCTACGCGGCTGGGCGATCGACGTATTGCTGGTGGCCGGCGCCATCCACGAATGCGAGGAGCACAGTGAGGCGAGAGACCAGCCGATCCGCACGCGCGCCCACGCGCCCTCCGTCTCGCCCGTCAGGATCCGCTCGATGGCATCTCTCCAGACGAAGCGAACGCAGAAGTCTGGGACGTCCTGGACTCGATGGGCGACACTTGCCCGGAGTGCCCGCCGACTAACGATCGGCCGTGATGACGCGTGCCGGATCGCGAGCGCCTTGGACTGAAATGGAGGCCACCTCATCGACGGCCGCCATCAACTCCGAAGTGTTAGTCTGCTGGATCATATGCCCCGCCCCAGCGATGCGTCGCAGCCTGCTGTGACTGATCATGCGATGCAATCGCGCGGATTGCTCGACGTCGATCAAGCGGTCGTCCTCGCCCGCAATTATGACCATTGGCATCTTGATTTCGCGGTAGGTCTTCGAAGCCGCCCCAGCCATCGGAACCATCATCGCGGACTCCTCTGCACTAGCGTGGAGCTGCGACGGTCTCACAGCCATTTCGACCGGGAAGCCGGCGAACTTTCCCGGGACCGGCTGCGGTCCGAAGACCTTGCGCAAGAGGGTTGGCCACATCAACCGGGCAAGGACCGGCGAGATGGTGTTGCTGATAACGTCTCCCAGTACGGGGATCGCCGGAACGGACGGCGCCGCCAGATCGAGGCGAGAAGTCGGAAAATAGTATCCCGACGCGAGCACCAGCCCTTCAACGAGAGCGGGGTGCCTTGTGGCCAGTGCGACGGCGATCAAAGCCGCCCACGAATGCCCAAGCACGATCGCACGCTGAATGCCCAACCGTTCGAGGGCCTTCCGGAACAAGTCCGCCTGTTCGTTCGGCCCCCAAACACCGCCCCGGGGCCTCGAGCTGTGGCCGAAGCCCGGGCGATCGAACGCGATTACCCTGTACTTCTCAGCCGCGCGGTCGATCAGGCCGCTCGACTGCAGATCCTCGATCATTGTGCCGTTGCCGTGGAGCAGAAGCAGCGGACGGCCGCTGCCGCGCTCCACGTAGTGGAGCCGAACGCCATCGACATCGATGAATTTGCCTCGATGTGGATTTGCGCGTTCCGCCTTCCGCGCAAGCTGTCGGTTTACCAGGGCCGTCGCCGCCAGCAGGACGGCGCCGCCGGCGACCACCGCGACAGCCGGCCTAAACGATGAAGAACTTGTGCGCGATAGAGCCATGTGTGGTGCCTCGGAATGGTCTGCCCGATGAAAATGCCAGTGCGGAATGGAGCAGAGGATCGAACACCCGCGACTTCGGTACGTTCCTGCCGCGCTGGTGTGATCAATGCATTTAGTCACTTGCTTGCCTCCTATGCTTCATTGGCTTTCATGCACGACCCTATTTGGGCTTCTGGCCTCAGCCGATCCGGCGTCCCCGGAGGGCGAAATGGAACTTGGAACTCGGCTCGGCCGGGCGTTCGAGTAAGTCGGACGACAGCACCCGGCCCCTAATCCGATGGCTTGGCAAGCAACACCGGGTGAAGACAGCAAAGAAAGGCTCGTTCAAAGCAAGACTTTCCATGAGGGTCTGCTCACGGAAGTGATGAACTGATGGGCCGCATCGCTTCGACGGTCGCCCGTCACGTGCCCAGCATGCAGTCGCGCTATCCCTCGGTGAAAGGGTTGGCGAGCCAGCCTGTGTCCGATGTGTGCCTCTCTCTTAGCAGCCTATCCACCCATGCCGCCGAGTTCTGACCGGAGCGCCATTAAGGTGGTGGGCGGACGAGTTCAGGGGGGCTAAGGGAGCGCGGTCGTTTCGAAATGAGGGGCCGAAGAACAGCGCATTCAAAGCGAGGTTTTTCCCTTAAGTCGTACGTCCATTAATTCGACATGTTGGAGTCAAGAAGCGCCAGAAGTGAGCGCACCACTACCAGTCGCCGTCGTCCGATCGTGGTCGTGACGATACACCCAGCTCCTATCAACTCGTAAAGCTTCGTGCGTCCTAAGCCGGTCACTTGGCATGCATCGTCAATCGTGCAGGAGAGCCGCTGAGCGAATGGCACTGTGCACGGCTCTGCGGTTTTCGGAGGGGATAGACTCACTTGTGACTGTTGGCCGCTAGTTTTCTCTCGTCGATTGTATCCCACGTGGCCTCCTCTTCACACAAAGCTCGACAGGACAAGAGTCGATTGTGCGACGGGCAACGTCAATGCGAACACCCGAGGGCGATCGCGTAAGAGAGCGCACATTGGCGGCGATTTGAACATTTTCGGACATCAAGGGCGCCGCGGAAATTTTTCGCGAATGCGCCAGCCAGAGTGATGCTTGGTGCCGAGGCTAGCCTTTTAATTGTCGGCAGAAATTTCCCCGGACGTTCGCCGAGAGCTCCGGCGCGCTGCCGTCGAGTTGCCAATGGGAAAGATCAGACACCGTCCCCTCCAGCTGCTATCCGCTTCAGTATAGCACACCGCAATTACGATCTCAGTCCGCGCGTAGCCGGCTGGTCCGGGCCGGGAAACGCCGTAGACGTCGAAACCATTTTTCGAAGCCGCGACACATTCCTGAAACCGAACAGGATCAAGCTGCCGCCATTGGACCAGATGGGGATGCGGTGATGCGGACATTCATCGAAACCCTTTACCGCGATTATTGCCTGCCCCGGCTGCGGGAGATGCGGAAGCTTGATATCTCGCACTGACCCATAAGTGATACTCAAAGATATCCGATCGCGTTCGCCGTACTGTCGGCCTTCGGGATCGCCATCGCGGTCTGGGCCGCCATGGGGCAACCGCCCGCGAATCATCCGAAGAAACCCGGCTCTCGCCTCGTGCTGAATCCATCAGACGCTTCCTGTGGCTAAGGAACCGGCCGTCGTTTTCAACCGTTCGGTCAATGCTCATCGGTCTTGGTACCCGTCTGGAACGGGTACGCAGGCGGCCAATGTACCGTTGACGATTGCGACCGATCGCGGCGCCCCGCCCATCAGGATGGGTTCGGTGAGCGCGCGATGAACGGGCACCACGAAACCTGCGACTGGCTCATCCATCAGATCACCACGCCGCCGCCAAAGGAGAAGAACGACAGGAAGAAGCTCGAGGCCGCGAACGCGATCGACAGACCGAACACGATCTGGATCAGTCGCCGAAAGCCACCGGACGAATCGCCGAAGGCGAGCGTGAGTCCTGTAATAACGATGATGATGACGGCGATGATCTTGGCGACCGGACCTTCAACCGACTGCAGGATTTGATTGAGTGGCTGTTCCCACGGCATGTTCGAGCCAGCCGCCCATGCCGGCGCCGTCGTTAGAAGAACGGTACCGAAGGCTGCGAGTGAAGCGGCTTCTCGAAGAAAGCGAAATTGCGGACGCATGTCAGTCTCCTGCTGGTGAAAGGCTGTAGTCGTCCCAAGCCCCGCGACGAGGGCGAGTTCGGCAAGGCGACGATCAGTGCCGCGACCGGCGAGCACGGCGACAAGGTTGATGGTCTCGGCGATCAGCGCGCGCGGAACCGTGATGACGGCTTCCTGAATGAGCTGCTCGAGCCGTCGGAGCGCCCAGTGCGGTGCCGGCGTGAATGGTGCCGATGCCACCGGGATGACCGGTGCCCCAGGCCTTGAGCAAGTCGAGCGCTTCGGCGCCCCGGACTTCGCCGATCGGGATGCGGTCAGGACGCAATCGAAGCGAGGAGCGGACAAGGTCAGATAAGGTGGCCACGCCGTCCTTGGTCCGCAGCGCCACGAGGTTGGGCGCCTTGCATTGGAGTTCGCGTGTATCTTCGATCAGAACGACGCGATCGGAGGTCTTTGCAACCTCGGCCAAGAGCGCGTTGGTCAAGGTTGTCTTGCCGGTCGACGTACCGCCTGCGACGAGGATGTTCTTGCGCGCGGCGACCGCGGCCCTTAAGGCGCAGGCCTGATCTGATGTCATCGTTCCCGCGGCCACATAGTCGTCGAGTGTGAAGACCGCGACCGCGGGCTTACGGATAGCGAAGGCGGGAGCCGCAACGACTGGAGGTAACAACCCTTCAAAGCGCTCGCCGGTCACAGGTAGCTCGGCAGAGACGCGTGGCGAGCCAGCATGCACCTCAGCGCCTACGTGGTGTGCCACCAGACGAACGATACGCTCGCCGTCCGCCGCAGACAAAGTTTCGCCGGTATCAGTGAGGCCACTAGACAGCCGATCAACCCACAACCGTCCATCCGGATTGAGCATCACCTCGATGATTGTGTCGTCTTCCAGGTAGCCCGCAATGGCTGCGCCAAGCGCACTACGCAGCATTCGCGCACCACGCGAATTTGCCTCCGATTGAAAGGATTGGATCACCACCGTCGCCCCCACCGAATGAGGACGTTTAGAGAGCGTCCTCAGATGGGTTGATTAGAAAAGCCACTGAGCGATTTGGGGCAACAAGCGCTTACGGTGATCGTAGGCTGGCGTAGAAAAAGAAAGACCGGGAACAGATATTTGACGCCTGCTCGAATGAACAAGTTCAATAGCGATGGATTTTGATCAGTGTTCGTCGGGAAGGGTTTGCGCGCAACGCTGCAGATCGCGGCTCACCACTCCGCATCGCCATCGATCGGTATTAGTACGATCGCTTGCTCGTATGAAATTGCCGATTCAACTGACTCGGAAACGCTAGCCGGCGCGAAGAAGGCAATTGAACCCATCCACCTAGTGAAGGATCGGAGCGACGGTAGCGCGAACCAAACCAACGCCCCGATCTGCAGTGCAGCGTTGACACCAAATGCGATCTGATATGCCAGGATGGGCCCATGGCTACCATCCGTGCGCCATTGCTCCAAAATCAAGCCTGTCCCGTATTGAGCCAAAAATGCCCATCCGAAGTGCAGTACGTTCAAGGCACCGTTGGCACGTCCGGCAAGCTCTGGCGGAAAGTAATCAGCTATGACTGCAAAACTGACCACGGTCGCCGTTCCGACAATGGCGACAACAGACCACGGCAATATGGAGGGCAAAGGCGCGCGCAGGATCAAGGCAAGCTCGGCTGCGATGAAGAGCATCGCGACCACTGCCAATATTGTTTCCGCACCGCCCCCTCTTCGTCGGATGCAGTGGACCGTTGTGCCGAACAACCAAGCACCGCCGCAAAGTACGATCGACATGATGAATAGCTGTCCGACGAGGCTCTCACGACCAAGTCCCTCTACGTCCGTCAGCCACGGTGCCGCCCACAATCCCTGCAGAGACCAGGCTGATCCCACGCAAGTCGCCGACAACGGGGCAATTCGCCAGAAGCGCTTGTCGCTAAAAACGGAACCAAGCGTGGCGGGAGTTAATCCTATTGATGGGGTGGTGACACGTTCAGGGACCACGATGTAGACGAGCACGGCCGTGGCACCGGTCGCGGTCGCCAGGATTTCAAAGAGCTGTCGCCAGCCGATCCAGACGAGCAGATGTTCGGCAGGGGTCGTGGCAGTCACCGCTCCGAACGAACCCAGCATGATCATGTAGCCGTTCAGCAAGGCCGCTCGTTCCTTGGGAAACCAAAGAACGATGGATTTCAACCCGGCCGTCAGCGCGGCCGCCACCCCAAGGCCGATCATTGCTCGCGAAATCAAGAGCGACGGCAATCCCGTCGACGTCGCGAACAGGCCGGCACCCGCGGCGGCGACCAAGAGCAATGCACTTTGCACGCGACGCGGGCCAAAGCGGTCCAGCAATATACCGATGGGGATCTGAGCCGCCGCGAAGACGAAGAAGTAGACCGACGTAAGCAACCCGAGGTCAGAGGTCCTGAGTCCGATATCCGAGATCAGATGGCCGGAGATCAGAGCGTTGATCGTTCGAAACAGGTATGAAAGATAGTATCCAGCGGCGAACGGGAGAAAAACGCGCGCGATAAGACGCCATGCCGCTGAACTCTGCATCTGGCCCCCTTGCTCCTAAGCTCATTCGGGCCGATAGCGCGTCGAACTCCTTGTCGGCTTGGCTAAATTGCTGCGGTCGTGGGCTGGCGTAGAAAAAGGAGGGCCGGCGTCGTTCAATCAGGTATCGCTGCTCGTTTCCTGACGAACGATGTCTTCCGGAATTTCGCGCAGAAAACTCTGACCCTTCTGCAAGCGACGTCCGAGCGCTTCGACAAACCCTTCAAAGCGCTCTCGCCCCTTGAGCTGTGCGGCGGCCTGCGCGTCGTTGGGCAACGGCGGCGTGATCGTCAGCCAGAAGCGGATGAAGAGGGCCAGGGTTTCGGCGGTCAGGCCGACGTCACGCTCCAGCCTCTGCATCTGACGCGATAGGCGATCCAATCGACGGGTGAACGCCGCCTCCTTCCTGTCTGCTCCGTCTGGTGACAGAAAGGACGCAACTGCCGCTTCCACGATCGCAGACCTGGAAAGATTCTTCCGATCCGCAAGATCCGCGATCTGCTTCAGAAGCTCCGGCGGAAAGTACACATTCATGCGATCGCGCATGTTGGCTCACAGCTCCATGCCGTCATCCGGGTCCATCGCGACTTGACGGGCGACGCCACGCATCTGCTGACGGAGCAGCCGAGATTGGCGGACCGCATCCTCGTCGTCGTCAAGAACAACGGCAAATTCTTCCGCCGGCGTTGAATCGGTGGTCTCCTTGACGATCGCGACATGATCGGGGAGCTCGGGCTCACGGCGGAGTCCACCATTGGCCGCGTCCTCCCCCTGCCCTGCCGCGCCGGACGCATCCGTCGTCGGCTTGAGCGGTCCGAGCATCGACCATCCGTCCGTTCGTGATGATCGGCCGGAGGCCGCCGGATCGGGCGGCGGTAACACCCGCTCGGTCAACCGGCGATCCTCGTAATAGCGAGCCTTCATTGCCCGGATCGGCGGCGTGCCCGCGAGCATGACAATTTCGTCTCGCGGCGGAAGCTGCATGACCTCGCCGGGGGTCAAGAGTGGTCTTGCCGTCTCCTGTCGGGATACCATGAGGTGTCCCAGCCAGGGGTTCAATCTATGACCAGCATAATTCTTCATCGCGCGCATTTCGGTCGCCGTGCCCAGCGCGTCGGATACCCGTTTGGCCGTCCGCTCGTCGTTGGTCGCGAAGCTGACCCGGACGTGGCAGTTGTCGAGAATGGCGTTGTTCGGCCCATAGGCCTTCTCGATCTGATTGAGCGATTGCGCGATCAAAAAGCTCTTGATGCCGTAACCCGCAATGAAGGCCAGCGCGGACTCGAAGAAATCGAGCCGCCCGAGCGCCGGGAACTCGTCGAGCATCATCAAGACACGGTGCCGGCGGTTGCTGGCGTGCAAGTCCTCGGTCAGGCGCCGCCCGATCTGATTCAGCACGAGACGAATTAGGGGCTTGGTCCGCGAGATGTCGGAAGGCGGCACCACGAGATAAAGCGTCGTCGGACGAGTATCCGCGATCAAGTCGGCAATCCGCCAGTCGCAGCGGCGGGTCACCCGGGCCACCACGGGATCGCGGTAAAGACCGAGGAATGACATCGCCGTGGACAGGACACCGGAGCGTTCATTCTCGGACTTGTTGAGCAGTTCGCGCGCGGTCGAGGCGACCACGGGATGTGCGCCCTGCTCGCCGAGGTGCGAGGTGGTCATCATAGCCTTCAGCGTCGCCTCGATCGGCCGCTTCGGGTCGGACAGGAAGGCGGCCACACCGGCCAAGGTTTTGTCGGCCTCGGCGTAGAGGACGTGAAGGATGGCACCCACCAGGAGCGAATGACTGGTCTTCTCCCAATGGTTTCGCTTGTCGAGTGAGCCTTCGGGGTCAACCAGGACGTCGGCGACATTCTGGACGTCGCGGACCTCCCACTCCCCGCGCCGGACCTCGATCAGCGGATTGTAGGCAGACGAATTTGCATTGGTCGGGTCGAATAACAGGACGCGGCCGTGCCGCGAGCGGAAACCGGCCGTCAGTTGCCAGTTCTCGCCCTTGATGTCGTGAACGATGGCCGAGCCGGGCCAAGTTAGCAGCGAGGGGACGACGAGACCGACACCTTTGCCGGAGCGGGTGGGAGCAAAACACAACACGTGTTCGGGTCCATCATGGCGCACGTAATCATCGTCGAGCTTGCCCAGCACCACGCCATCTGGACCGAGAAGACCGGCCGCTCTCACCTCTTCCAGACCGGCCCAGCGCGCCGAGCCATAGGTCTCAACATTCTTGGCCTCGCGGGCCCGCCACACCGACATGCCGATCGCCGCCGCGATCGAAACGAAGGTCCCCGACGCCGCAATGAAGGCCCCCTCGACAAACACCTGAGGCGCATAGGCATCGTAGACGAACCACCACCAGAAGAAGATCGGCGGATAGTAGATCTTCCAGCCCCTCAACTCGAACCACGGCCGCCCAAGTTCCGGCTGGTAGGCAAGCCTCCAAGCGGTCCACTCGGTTGCTCCCCAGATGGCCGTTAAAACGATCAGGCCGACAACGATCACTTGTCCCCAGAGGATCTTGGTTCCTGACATCCCGACGGTCCTTCCGTAACCTGCTAGAGGCCGAGGTCTCGCTTCCGACCAAAGCCCCATTCGATGCCACCGCCGTCCTTCACGACGCCGGTCACGTGTTGGCCGAACTTCTTCTCGAGCTCGCGAGACCAGGGCACGAGCTGAAAGCCAAGCCCGTCATCGATCATGGCGAACCGGACCGAGGCGAGCGTCAGCCGCTGGCGATACGTGCCTGCCACATGCTCGCCGGACGCCGCCTTTACGTGAGGCAGGCCGGAGTCTACCGAGACCTTGGCTCCGACCTCGTCCAGTTCGCGTCGACGCAGCGTGTTCAGCAGATCGCGTTGCAGGATGACACGCTGGCCCTGCCGCCGTGCCAGGCCGTCCTCAATCAGATGCTCGGTCCGGGCTTCCATGGCGTCACGGGCCTCGCGGCCGAATCCACCCATGGCGAGCGGCATCGGATCGCGTTCGACCAACCGGTGGTCAAGCCAGGTTGCTCCTCTCGCGGTGACCTGCTCACCAAGATCGAGATCGGAACGGGGCGCGAGCACCACGGTGGGTTGCGGATCGCCGTTTTGACCAAAGCGTCGGACTTCGACGATTCCACCCGCCGGCGGAGCATGCTCGAAGGCTTCAATCCCCGGGAGGCGGACGTGGTGCGCACGTCCGTCTGTTCCGTCGATCACCGCATAAGCCTCTCCGGTCAGTTCGTCATGCAATCCTCGATCAATCAAGCGTCCGACGATCTGAGATGTCGGCCTTCCACCTTCGATGACGTAGTCGGCAATACCGCGCACCTCACCACGCTCGGTAAAGGCGCGGTGCATCGTCTTGATGATGTCGCCGCGCATCCCGAGGTCGCGCAAGCTGCGTTCGGCCTCGAGCCCGACCATCCATTCGCCAGGTGCCGCTGACGCCGCAAGGCCCATCTTATCCAGGTGCTGGAGGCGGCCTACCATCAGGCGCCGGATCTCGGGATCCGATCTGCCGGCACTATCGGGACGAAGATCGATATAGCCGGTTTCGTCGGCCGCCCGCCGGATCTCGTGATCAAGCCGCGTCCATCGCTCTGCCGTGACTTCCCTCTCCAGCGATTTACGGATCTCGTGCTCTGGTTTCGGACCCAGTTCGATCGCGACCAATTCCTCGGCGCGTGAGCGCAGGCCTCGGCTGATGTAGTCGCGGGAGATCACGAGATCAGTGCCGCCCTCAACGACTCCCCGAACCAGAAGATGGACGTGAGGATTGTCCGTATTCCAGTGATCAACAGCGCCCCAATCGAGCCGCGTGCCGAGGTCGATCTCCATTTGCCGGGCGAGATCGCGGGTGAAAGCCCTGAGGTCGGTCATCTCGCCGGCATCCTCGGGCGAGATGATGAACCGAAAATGATGCCGATCGTCCTGGCACCGTTCCGCAAACGCCCGGGCATCGGCTCGGTCGCTGCCGGCGTCGAACATCTCGGCTCTCTCACCGCTCTGAGTGACGCCGTCGCGCTTCAAGTACGAAAGATGGGCCGTCAGCGGCGCCGAGCGGAATGCTCGCCCCTTGTGACGAACAACGCGCGCTTTTACCACGGCGCGCCGCGTCGGGCTGAACAATCGGCTGCGGCTAAACGCGAGCCTACCGCGGCCAAACGCCGAGCGCCCATAGGCTGCGGAACGCCTGCCGGCCACTGCCTGACCCGAGGTGTGTCCAGCTTTCTTCGCGGCACGCAGCACCTGGTTGATAAAGCTCTTTTGCTTCGGCGCGCGGGTACTGCGGATGCGCCCGGGCCGAACACGCAGGTCGCTGTCGCGCACGCTCACGGCAGGACTTCCAAACGATCAAAAGCGCGCACGGTGCCAAAAACGCTATTGATTGCATTCGCTAAAATGCAAAGCGCGGCACGCGCCCCGACCGGCCGGCACGCGAGAACCCAAGCCATGCCAATGGCTTGCGGTTCGACCGGCGAGCCCCTTTTATCTCGCCCTCTTAATCGGTCGTTGCT
>NZ_JCAMOP010000074.1:0-19545 GCF_059512345.1 Bradyrhizobium sp. Unk1 | reverse complement strand
CAGAGGGCCTTGTCGCAAGAGAGAAAGGAAGCGAGAATGGGTGAGATCAAGCGCAAGCAACGACCGATTAAGAGGGCAAGATACAGGACAAAGCCCCAGGCAATGGCATCGACGCGGAACACGACAACGCGGCGCACCTCCGGACCCCAGTCGGCCCAATCCCCGAAGGCGAAGCGGACAATCGTGACCACTCCGATATAGATCATCGCGGCTAGAAGCGCCGTCCGCCGGCGACCGGGGACAAACGCCGACGCAACCAGCAAGAGAACGGGAAAGGTCACATAGAACCATTCCTCGACTGACAAGCTCCAGGCGATCGCGAAATAATCGTGATCGTTGGCTTGCCCGACCAGGTTCTGCACATAGAAGGCGTAACGAACGAAATCCGCGCTGAACGTTTGGTGCGCCGTGATCGAGACGAGAACGAGCGCGATCAGGTAGGGCGGCACAGTGCGCATCCATCGCCGCACGAGGAAGACGCCGAGATTGCGCAGGCGAAAGGAGCTTGCGGCCACCATCAGGATCTGCGGGGCCAGGACGTAGCCGGACAGCACGAAGAAGATTTCGACGCCGAGAATCGAGATGGTTTCCGCAGCCGGCGCACTGGCGGAACTGGTCATGAAAAAATGCGGGATCGCGACGGAGAAGGCGGCGATGCCGCGCAAGAGATCGAGCGAAGCGATCCGACCCGTCACGTTGCAATCCCGCAGGCCTTGAGGCCGCGCAAGGTTGCATCCGCGAGCGCCTTGTTGCCGGCGGCGCTGAAATGACCGCTGTCCGTGCGCAGGATTCCCGTGCGTGAATACGCGTCCTTCAGTTCGGGCGAGGGATCGACGATGCAGATGCCGGGCTGGCTGCCGACGGCCTCCATCATCATCGTCAGGCTGTGTCCGAGCTCGCCCTGAATGTCGGGTGACGGAATGAGCAGGAGCACAAAGCGATTGTTGCGGACGGCCGCTTCACGGGCAAATGTTTGGATCAGCGACACGCCAAGACGCCGCAAGGCGGCCATGTCTTCCCGCGGCGAAGCGAGGCTTGCGGCATTGAATTGCTCGGTGCGGGTGAACTTGCGATAGATCGCGGTCGCCACGTGGAACGAGAAGGGAAAGGCGAGCGGAGTCCACTCGGCGGCGGGCATGTCGCTGGTGATGGCAGCGCGGATCGCGGCGACATCGGCTGCGGGGCGGGGGATCAGCACGAGGCGGTCTTTCTCAAGCACGAATCTCGGCTTGGTCAGGCTAGCCCGCGGAGAATGATCATCCGACAGCGAGTAGAAGGCCGGGGACGAGGCCCCGGCGCCGACGAGCATGAGTTCGATGAGCCCGAGAATGACGATCGAATCCGAACGTGAATGCTCGCGATACAGCAGCAATGTCTGGTCGATACTGAAGCCGCCGATGCCGTGATTATCGATTCCGCAGCCCAGGGCTTGCGAGACCAGATATGGCCAGGTTTCTGCGGCGGCGACATCCGGGCTCTGGGTGAATGACCCGCCCCATGCGGAGCCGCAAGTTGCGGCGCCGGCCTTCGGCACGGGCAGTGTCGGAAGTTCGCCCTGCCGGGGCCAGCCGGTGAACGAGCCCTCGCGCTCATGGGGCAGCATCGCGGCGATCTCGGCATCGAGCCGCCATGGCTTGTAGAGCAGATATGGATTGCCGCGCGCGATCGAGGCGAGCCCGAAGCCGAAGAACATCATGTCGGCGATGGCCACAAACAGCGCGAGTCCGATGGCGCGCCGGACGATCGGAGCCATCTTAGAAATACTTGTAGTGGAAACGCGACGTAACGGCCTCGTCCGAGAGCAGAAGCAGCGCGCCAAGCACAAGGGCAAGCACGGCGAGGGCCAGCAGGGCGCGATTTTTCAACAGGCGTTTCGCAGCCCCTGACGGGGCGCCTGGAGGGGCTTGATCGTCGATCATGATGCCGTCCGAGCGGAGATATTGGTCGGTGTTACCGCGACTCAGCGTAAAGTTCAATCACTGCGATAGTTGCGGTCGGGCCATTTTCGGCGGTCTTAGGCTGCCGTATCCCGCGGAATCGATGGCGCGGTTGCGATCGGCAACCGCCCGCTCCGGGTCGCTTCGCCGAGCGTGGCTCACTCAGCATGTTGATCGCGCCAATCTGCACTCCGCAATAGATTGAATGTCATTTGATTGCCTTACAGAAACCATTGCGCCTCTAGCGCGTTTGTGATCGAAGGACGCGACTTGGTTCGAACCGAATCCATCACGGATCAGACCAAGAAGGCGGGACCAACCAGATAGTTCAAACACCTTGTCCGATACGCCTTATCCGATCGACCTCGACAGCATTCGCGGCGCCTTTCCGCCGGGCATCGAGGCGCCGTCCCTGCTGGTCGACTTTGCCGATTGGCTGAACGGGCGCCCCTGGGGCAGCGTCGGCCGTTTCTCCCTGCAAGGCCAGTTCTCCGATCAGGCGCCGATCTTCGACGGCAGTCCCTTGCGCGACAGGTTTTCGCTGTTCATGCGGCTGCCGGATGGCTCGGCCGTCGGCGGCTGGTATGGCGCGGGCCTTGATCGCGACAATCCGCCGATCGTGGGGTTGGGCTCCGAGGGCGATTACGAACTGCTCGCGTCGAGCCTCGACGGCTTGCTGGCGAAGCTGACGTCGCAGCAATTCGACAAGGCCTGGAGCGATCTCAAGCCGCATGACGAGGTCGAGTGCCAGACGGACGAGCTCGCGAAATGGCTTGCCGGACAGCCGGTCGGCGACAAGGCGGCGTGTGACGACGGCGCAGCGGAGCTTCCCGACTTCCGCGGTTTCGTGGAAAAATGGAGCCGGGATCGCGAAGACTATTGGGCCAATCATCGCTTGATGGCCGAGCTCGGTTGGCGGCTCGCCGCGCATCTGCCCAAGGGCAAGAAGCCCTGGGACAAGACGCATTTCGAGGTCGCGATCGTTGGCAAGCAATATGAAGCGCGCGTCCTTTCGCGCGGGCCGCAACCGTTCGAGGAGGCGGCCTCGATCGAATCCCTGCTGCGCGATCTGCGCGAGGAGATGCGCAAGGCACAGCCCGAGCTCGGGCTGTGGCACGCGATGAAATTCGGTCTCTATGCCGACGGCCGCGTCATGCCGAACTTCGAATACGATGTGCGCCCGATCATCGACGGCGAGCCGGCGCAGCTCTCCGAAGCAAAGGCCGATCTCGCGCGCGCACCAAGGCCGGAGCGCTGGGTGCCGAAATGGCTGGCCTGACTGCATCCACAACGTCATTGCGAGCCTAGCGAAGCAATCCAGAATCTTTCCGCAGAGGCAGTCTGGATTGCTTCGCTACGCTCGCAATGACGGAGAATGCGGCGGCGGTGTGCGACCTCTCCACCGTCATCGCGAGGAGCCCTTCCGACGAAGCAATCCAGACTGTTCCCGCGGAGGAGGTCTGGACCGCCTCACACGCAGCCATGACGCGGGAACGGCACCTTCGATCCCCCTTGACTTAGAGTGCGCTCGAAGGGGTATCTGTACGTGCGTCAGTACGAGAACGGGCACACATGAAGATCGGCGACCTCGCAAAACGAACCGGCTTGTCGGCTCACACGTTGCGTTATTATGAGCGCGTCGGGCTGCTGCCATACGCAGACCGGGATCGTTCCGGCCAGCGTGACTTTGACGCATCGATCCTCACATGGATCGCATTCCTCGGTCGGCTCAAGACCACGGGAATGCCGATCCGGGACATGTTGCGTTATGCGGCGCTTCGTGATGAAGGCGAAGCCACCGGGCCAGCCCGGCGGCAGATGCTGGAAATCCACCGGGAACAGGTTCGCACGCAGATTGCCGAACTCCAGGAATGCCTGCTCGTCCTTGATACCAAGATCGCCGGCTATGCCGGCGACGAACAGAGGACGAAGGAAAATGACGCACGTCCAACCACAAGCCGAAAGCCGCTTCGATCGCGGCCAGCGGGCCCTGTCACGCATTGACGGCAGAGCCGGCGAAAAGGTCGTCGCCTCACTGGCCGACATCGCTCCGGATTTCGCACGATACGTGATCGAGTTTCCCTTCGGCGACATTTACAGCCGCCCGGACCTCGGCCTGCGCGATCGAGAGATCGCGACGGTCGCCGCGCTGACGGCGCTCGGAAATGCCGCGCCTCAGCTCAAAGTGCATATCGAGGCGGGTCTGAACGTCGGGCTGTCTCGCGACGAGATCGTGGAGATCATCATGCAGATGGCCGTCTATGCGGGCTTCCCGGCGGCGGTGAACGGGCTGTTCGCAGCCAAGGAGGTGTTTTCCGCGCATGACGGACGGCAGGCGTCGGGAGAAGCGACCTGACGAATTTGCTCCACGACGCGAAGCGCGCCGATCTCGCCCGTGCATCCAGGCCGGAGCGCTGGGTGCCGAAATGGTTGGCGTGACGGCATCCACGTCATCATCGCGAGCGCGGCAAAGGCGATAGCGGACCCGTCATCCTTCGAGGCTCGCTCTACGGCGCGCTTGCGCCGCAGAGCGAGCGCCTCAGGATGACGGTGATGGAACGATAATCGCTGTGTGGCTTGGTTGCCGTGAGCGGAGCAATCCAGAATCTTTCCACGTTGATGGTCTGGATTGCTTCGCTACGCTCGCAATGACGGAGCGCCTCAGAACCCAGCGACACTACCGTGCAGATCGTACTGATCCGCGCGCTCGATCTTCGCGGTGACGATCTCGCCGACGCGCAACGGGCGGCGGCTGGAGAGATAGACCGCGCCGTCGATCTCCGGCGCGTCGGCCTTGGAGCGGCCTTTTGAAACCGTCGGGCCGACCTCGTCGATGATGATCTGCTGGCGCGTGCCGACCTTGCGCTTCAGCCGGCGCGCGGAGATCTTCTGCTGGCGGGCCATCAGCGCGTTGTAGCGCTCCTGCTTGATCTCTTCGGGCACGGGGTTCTCGATCGCATTCGACGTCGCACCGGCAACCGGCTCGTATTTGAAGCAGCCGAGGCGATCGATCTCGGCCTCATCCAGCCAGTCGAGCAGATAGGCGAAATCGGCATCGGTCTCGCCGGGGAAGCCGACGATGAAGGTCGAACGCAAAGCGAGATCGGGACATTCCTCGCGCCAGCGCTTGATCCGCGCCAGCGTCTTGTCCTGTGCTGCGGGGCGCTTCATCGCCTTCAGCACCTCGGGGCTCGCATGCTGGAACGGGATGTCGAGATAGGGCAGCACCTTGCCCTCGTTCATCAGCGCGATGACTTCGTCGACATGCGGGTAGGGGTAGACATATTGCAACCGGACCCAGGCGCCGAGTTCGCCGAGCTCGCGCGCGAGGTCGAGGAATTTGGCGCGGACCTGGCGATCCTTCCACGGGCTCTCGGCGTATTTGAGATCGACGCCGTAGGCCGAGGTGTCCTGCGAGATCACCAGCAATTCCTTGACGCCGGCGCCGACGAGGCGCTCGGCCTCGCGCAACACGTCATTGGCCGGACGCGAGACGAGATCACCGCGCAGCTTCGGGATGATGCAGAAAGTGCAGCGGTTGTTGCAGCCCTCGGAGATCTTCAGATAGGCGTAGTGGCGCGGCGTCAGCTTGATGCCCTGCGGCGGCACCAAATCGAGATGCGGATTGTGGGCGGGCGGCAGCGCGCGGTGCACGGCGTCCAGCACGCTCTCATATTGCTGCGGGCCGGTGATGGAGAGCACGCCGGGATAGGCCTGCTCGATCTGCTCGGGTTCCGCGCCCATGCAACCTGTTACGATCACCCTGCCGTTCTCGGCCATGGCCTCGCCGATCGCCGAAAGCGATTCCTGCTTGGCGCTGTCGAGGAAGCCGCACGTATTGACGATGACGATGTCGGCCCCGTCATGCTTGCGGGCGAGCTCGTAACCTTCCGCGCGCAGGCGCGTGATGATGCGCTCGGAATCCACCAATGCCTTGGGACAACCAAGTGATGTGAAAGATATACGCGGCGCTCTATCCATGTAATCGCCTGGACCCTGCATCTGAATTGTTCGGATATGCGATCCAACTAATTGATCCGATGGGAAAATTCAACCGTCACGCAGGAAGATATGGACCGATTGAACGTTTTTTTGATCGGCTGAAAGCTGGTTCCGATCGAGCTCACCGAAGCGATGAAGGATGCGCTCTACCGGCCGTGCTGGTTGGAGGCCTGCTTAATACCCACAAACGGTACAGGAGCGGACATCCGCCAGCCAACGCGATGGGCCACATCCGGACGTTGCGGTGAGCGTCGAGAAGTTGTAGGTGCATCAGTCGCCAACCAAGTTAAATCAACGAATGCGCTCCGACGATCAGCCAAATCCCACGGATGAGTTCGATCTGCTCTACACCCGTGGCGTGGCTGGATGGAGTGACTTGTACGTTGTGGCCCGCAACACTCAGATCGCTGTAGGCATCACGCACGTCGCGTCAGACCCGATAGCAGAACTGTCCGAACTATGTTGCAGGCTCTTACGAGGGGAGCCTCAGTGCATGGCCCGACTGCTTGACGAGCCCGGCGCAACCATACTTGCGGCATCCATTTATCCAGCTCAAAAGCACATAGCTCACATTGAATTTTGGTCCTGCCGAAGCTGGGATGATTCCCCTCCATGCGGAACGTCGATTTTGAGCGCGGACGTCAAAGTTCGGCAATTCGTGGGTTTGGTATACCGCCAATTTGAGAAAGTGCGATGGCTCTACGAAGAGCCAAGTTATCAAAAGAGAGGTGACCAGTTTCCACATGTCGCATTTGAAACGCTACAGCGATTGTGGATGGATTCATCGCGTTAGCGGCTCGGATTGAGCACGTGAGTTCTGCTTCGTGTCCGAAAGCCGACTCTCGCTTTAATGAGTACATGCCCTAATTGGCGAGCGTGTGCGGCGAGTCGAATGCACCAGTGCCTAGGGACTGATCCTGATTGGGTGGGTGCTTAACACCCGTAAGCGACACAAGAGCGGATATCTGCCAGCCAACGCCGTCGGCCAAAGGCGCACATTTTAACTAAGCATGTGGTACCGCTCTGTCAGCTGAGCGAGCTGCGAGCAGAAAATGGATATTGCCAAGAAGGTAATCACAAGACTCCCGCTGGAGGAGCTGTGGAACGAAAAAGGCAATCTGAACGCAGAATGTGTCGCAACGGGGCTGAATGCAGCGGACGTAACAGAAATGATAAAGGCAGGAGCGACTTTCGTCGTTGCTGACGTTGGGCTGCCGCCGCGCTGGATAGATCCAGCAAATCGCTTTGAGTTCTGGAAAACTGAGGTGAAGCCTCGACTTGCAGAATCCGATGAACCCGTTTTCCTTAAGCGTTTCCCCGGGGAGTATTGCTATTTCGCTTCGAAATGGCGACTTGCTGACAAGCTTTCGCTGATTGTACTTGAAAGACACCACTGACCGGCAGTGGTAGCCAAAACAGTCGCGCTACAATGATCTGGAGGTAATAGTGGTCCACGATCTGATCGCCGCGGCCGAGAGAGTCGCTGACGAGCGAGCATTCATTCGGCTCTTGCAACTGATGGCGCTGGACTGGGAAGATCAGCGGCAAAGGGAGTTGGTGAAGCCATCGTCACCATACTCAGCCGGAGCAAACGGCTGGGAAAGCGGCTCGATTGGACAATTCTTGGAGTCCGCAGCAGCTTGGGCCGAGGCCGCGTCGCCCGCCGCTAACTCTGGGCCAGACGTATCTGATGCTTGGCGTCGCGCGGCAATGATTATGGTCGCTGGAGCATTCTATGAATGACAATCCAAAAGCCGATACCTCGCGTTAGTGAGTACACGTTGATGGTTCGGATGACAGCCGCCTTCGGGCGGCATTTTCTTTGGGAGTGGGCGGCCCCAAAGTTTACATTCCTTGTCTCAGGCGCACCCGAGCGACACGAAGCTGACCTTGGGCGCAGCCGTCTGATCCATATCCAAATCTGCCTGATTGACAGGCCTGAGCTAGTCCCAATTGCCCATAATTACAACCCTTTGCATCGCCCTCCGGCATGCTATGGATGAATCGCCGGGTGGTGAGTGAGCTATGAGCGCCGAACAGTCGCCTAAAATCGTGATTGTCGACGAGAGCCCGATCCGGGCCGCGATCCTCGAGGAGGGGTTGCGGGAGGCCGGATTCACGCAGGTGGTCCATATCCGCGAGATGCAGAGCCTGCTCGCCCGTATTTATGCGGTGGACCCTGATATCATCCTGATCGATCTGGAAAACCCCAGCCGCGACGTGCTTGAGGCGATGTTCCAGGTCAGCCGCGCCGTGAAGCGGCCGATCGCGATGTTCGTGGACCAGAGCGATTCAGCCTCGATCCAGGCGTCCGTGGAGGCGGGCGTATCCGCCTACATCGTCGACGGGTTGAAGAAGGAGCGCATCAAGCCGATCCTCGACCTCTGCGTGTCCCGCTTCAACGCCTTCGCCAAACTCCAGGAGGAGCTGGAACGCACCAAGTCGCAGCTCGAGGACCGCAAGATCATCGAAAAGGCCAAGGGAATTTTGATGAAGGTCAAGGGCCTCACCGAGGACGAGGCCTACGTGCTGCTGCGCTCCACGGCGATGCGCGAGAAGAAGAAAATCGGCGAGATCGCGCAGTCGATCATCACCGCGTCGGAGATGCTGAAATGACCGCTCCCCTCCGCATCGGGTTCATCCCGCTGGTCGACGCCGCCGCCCTGATCGTCGCCGTCGACAAGGGCTTTGCCGCCGCCGAAGGGCTCGAGGTCGAACTGGTGCGCGAGGTCTCCTGGTCCAACGTCCGTGACAAGCTCAATATCGGCCTGTTCGACGCCGCGCATCTGCTGGCGCCGGTGGCGATCGCGTCCTCGCTCGGGCTCGGCCACGTCAAGGTGCCGATCGCGGCGCCCTTCAACCTCGGTATCAACGGCAACGCGATCACGGTCTCGCCGGCGCTGCATGCCGCGCTGATGGAGGAGATCGACGGTGACCGCTTCGATCCGCTTGTCACGGCGAAAGCGCTGGCGAAGGTCGTCGCGAAACGGCGCAAGCTAGGTGCCGATCCGCTGACCTTCGGCATGACCTTCCCGTTCTCGACCCACAATTACCAGCTGCGGTTCTGGATGGCGGCGGCCGGCGTCGATCCGGACGAGGATGTGCGCCTCGTGGTGCTGCCGCCGCCCTACATGGTCGATAGCCTCGCCAATGGCCATGTCGATGCGTTCTGTGTCGGCGCGCCCTGGAATTCGGTCGCAGTCGATCTCGGCATCGGCCACATCCTGCATTTCGTCTCCGACATTCTCGTGCGCGCGGCAGAGAAGGTGCTGGCGGTTCGCCAGGTCTGGGCCGACAAGCATCCGGATGTGGTGGCAGCGCTGGTGCGCGCGGCCGTGAAGGGCGCCGCGTTCATCGAGGACCCCGCGAACCTATCTGAGGCGGCGCGGATCCTGGCGCAGCCGGAACGGATCGGCGTCGATGCCGAAGTCATCCAGCGAACCCTCACCGGGCGCCTGAAGATTTCTCCCGACGGCACCCTCCGCGAGAGCGGCCGCTATCTCCTGGTCGGACGCGAAGGGGCAGGGCGCCCCGATCCGGTCCAGGCGGCCTGGCTCTATGCGCAGATGGTGCGCTGGGGGCAAACGGCGTTGACGCCTGACGGCGTCAAGACCGCGATGGCTGTGTTCAGGCCGGACCTCTACGACGCAGCCCTCGGTCAGCAATCGCCCGCTGAAGCTCCCGCGGCGTTCGGGGCATTTGCGGGCCCGGCCTTCGATCCCGGCAACATCCGGGGGCATCTGGAGGCCTTCGAGGTCGGACGCTGGAAGGCCTGATTCGGCCTCTGCATCGTTTTTGGGCGGAAGAGACCATCGGCTAAATTTTGAGCCGCCTGCTCGAATTTCATAAGAGTTCCGGACCGGGATTTGCCGAGTGTGTCTGCAACCAACTGAAATCAAAGCAATTTTCATTTCATCGAAGCTGGCACGCAACTTGTATGTTGCAGTGCGGCCAGCTTGTCACAGACGCCTGCTGAGCCAAGTCCCGCAGCAACGAAGCTGACCGGACCGTTGGGTGCGCAGCCGGCTTCTTGAGCCAGCCGAGTTCCTCGCGGGTCGCGCAATTTTCCGTCGATGCCACCCGGTGGCCGCAGGAGCTTCGTTACCGACCATGAAAATCGATACGCTCTCAGTCGACTTTTCCGACGAGCAGAAACGCTATCTCGAAGGCTTCACGACCGGTTTGCAGATCAGCCGGGTCGGTCGCGGTCTCGGCGGCAGCGCCGGCAAGGCCAATGCCGAGCCCACCGGCCCCGACGCCGTCCACATCAAGGCGCAGGACAAGGTCATCGCCGCCGGCAAGAAGCTCGCCGACCAGGAGAAGTTCAAGCGCGACGAGCATCCCTTCGATGCCTATCCGCGATTGCGGCAGCAGGCGCTCGACAACGCGCCGCCGAGCCCGGCGGACAATTTCCGCTGGCGCTATTACGGCATCTTCTACGTCGCGCCGACGCAGGACTCCTACATGTGCCGGCTGCGCATCCCGAACGGCATCATGAAGCACTGGCAGCTGTCCGGCCTTGCCGATCTCGCCGACGATCTCTGCGGCCCGTACAGCCACGTCACGACGCGCGCCAATCTCCAGCTCCGCGAGATCCCGCCGAAGAACGCAATCAAGCTGATCGAGGGCATCCAGGACCTCGGCCTGTGCTCACGCGGCTCCGGCGCCGACAACATCCGCAACGTGACGGGGACGCCGACGGCCGGAATCGATCCGCAGGAGCTGATCGACACGCGTCCCTTTGCGCGGGAGTGGCACCACCACATCCTCAACGATCGCTCGCTCTACGGCCTGCCGCGCAAGTTCAACGTCGCCTTCGACGGCGCCGGCAGGATCGCGGTCCTGGAGGAAACCAACGACATCGCGTTCACCGCGTTCGAGGTGAAGGATGGATTTGGCGTCGAGCCCGGAATCTGGTTCCGCCTCGGCCTCGGCGGCATCACCGGCCACAAGGACTTTGCAAAATACTCCAACATCATCGTCAAGCCGGAGCAGGCCACCGCCGTCGCCGACGCCATCGTGCGCGTGTTCATTGATCACGGTGACCGCACCAACCGCAACAAGGCGCGTTTGAAATACGTGCTCGATGCCATGGGCCATGACGGTTTCCTTAAACTCGTCGAGGAGCGGCTGAAGACGCCGTTTACGCGCGTGCCGGAAGAGGCGTTTCTTCCGCGGCCAGCCGCGGACCGCATGGCGCATATCGGCGTGCACAAGCAGAAGCAGGACGGCTTGAACTGGATCGGCGTCTCGCTGACGCTCGGCAAGGTCAGCTGCGATCAGATGCGGGGTCTGGCCAAAGTGGCGCGGGACCTCGGCGATGGCGAGATCCGCCTGACCGTCTGGCAGAACCTGCTGATATCGGGCGTGCGCAACGAGAATGTCGAGCTCGCCATCGCTGCGATCAAGCAGATCGGGCTCGCGGTCGAGGCCTCGCACATCCGCGCCGGCCTGATCGCCTGCACCGGCAGTGCAGGCTGCCGTTTCGCGGCTTCCAATACCAAGCGCAATGCTGCCGAGATCGGTGACTGGTGCGAGCCGCGCGTCGCCATGGACAAGCCGGTCAACATCCACGTCACCGGCTGCCATCATTCCTGCGCGCAGCATTACATCAGCGACATCGGCCTGATCGGAGCACGCGTGCCGATCAACGACGAAGACACGGTGGAGGGCTATCACCTCTTCACTGGCGGCGGGTTCGGCCCTGACGCCGACGTCGGGCAGGAGGTCTATCACGACCTCAAGGCCGAAGACGCGCCGAAGACGGTCGAGGGACTGCTCAAGGCCTATATCGCCCACCGCTCGTCGCCCGACGAGACCTTCCTGTCCTTTGCGCGCCGCCATGACGGCGAAACGCTGCGCAAGCTTGCCGATGCACAGGTGTCCGCATGAACCAGATCACCCCTCCGCCGAAGCTCGACATCATTCCCGCCAGCGCCCCGTTCTCCGACGCACAGCGCTCCTGGCTCAACGGCTTCTTCGCCGGGCTGTTGTCGCCTGATGTGGCGACGCCCTTGTCGGCGGAGCAGGGCGCCGCCGTCATGCAAGCCGGTGACGGCGACGACGGTGAAGCGCCATGGCACGATCAGACCATGCCGATCGCGGACCGGATGAAGCTCGCCGAAGGCCGTCCCGTGCGCCGCAAGATGATGGCCGCGATGGCGCAGCAGGATTGCGGCCAGTGCGGCTATAATTGCCACGACTATTCGGAGGCGATCGCCACCCGTAGCGAAGCACGGCTCAATCTCTGCGTCCCCGGCGGCAAGGAAACCGCGCGGATGCTGAAGTCGCTGTACGAGGAGCTGGACAAGGCGCCGGCGGCCAAGGCAGGTGACAAGGCGGCCGACAAGGTGGATGCGGTGGCGGCGCCGGCCGTGACGGTGACGATCGCCGAGCCCGGCCGCTCGCGCGACAATCCGGTCGCGGCGACGTTCCTGTCGCGGCGCCTGCTCAACAAGGGGAAGTCGGAGAAGGAGACCTATCACGTCGAGTTCGATCTCGCCGAGAGCAAGCTCGACTATGTCGTCGGCGATAGCTTCGGCGTGTTCGCGCGCAACGAGGTCGGCCTCGTCGATCAGATCATCGCGCTGCTCGGCGCCTCCCACACCACCAAGGTCAACGGCAAGACGCTGCGCGAGGTGCTGATCGACGACGTCTCGCTGTCGCCGGCGCCCGACACGCTGTTCGAGCTGATCTCCTTCATCACCGGCGGCGCACAACGCGAAAAGGCGCGAGCGCTGGCGCAGGGCGAGGATCCCGATGGCGACGCCGCCACGCTCGACGTCATGGCGGCGCTCCAGAAGTTTTCGGGCACGCGGCCGCATCCGGAGGCCTTCGTCGAGGCGCTGGAGCCGCTCCAGCCGCGGCTCTATTCAATCTCGTCCTCGCACAATGCGACGCCGGGAAAACTATCGCTGACGGTGGACTCCGTGCGTTACGTCATCGGCAAGCGCAAGCGGATCGGCGTGGCCTCGACCTTCCTCGGCGAACGCATCGCCGAGGGCGAGAAGCTCAAGGTCTATGTGCAGAAGGCGCATGGTTTCGGCCTGCCGCTGGATCCGAAGACGCCCGTCATCATGATCGGCCCCGGTACCGGCATTGCGCCGTTCCGCGCCTTTCTGCTCGATCGCAAGGCGACCGGCGCGCCGGGCAAGAACTGGCTGTTCTTCGGTCATCAACGCAGCGATTGCGACTTCTTCTACCAGGAAGAGCTCAATGCGATGAAGACGTCGGGTCAATTGACGCGGCTGTCGCTGGCCTGGTCGCGCGACGGCGAGAAGAAGTTTTACGTGCAGGACCGCATGCGCGAGGTCGGCCGCGAATTGTGGACCTGGCTCGCCGACGGCGCGCATCTCTACATCTGCGGCGATGCCAAGCGCATGGCCAAGGACGTCGAACGCGCACTGGTCGATATCGTCGCGCAGTTCGGGGCACGTTCGACGGATGAGGCCGTCAGTTTTGTCGCCGAGCTCAAGAAGACGGGCCGCTTCCAGGCTGACGTGTACTAAGGCGTGAGCCGATCAGCGCAAATCGTCCCGGCGGCGCAAACATCAGGCGTCGCGCCGCTGGGCCGTTTCTACTGTGCATGGGGTTGTTTTCGACAATTTTGTTTGGAGGGGGTCTGAATGCCTCCGCCCGACTGTCATCCCACCGTCATCCGGGCCGGTTCCAGCTGGCTCGGATCTTAACGAATAAGATTCTCGGAACCCCCAGGTGAAGAGAATTTGCACCTGCGACGGGGCGCCTTCAGAGAACCTCCATCGCTATTTTCGCCGCCACCTTGCCTCCCGCCAGGGTTGATCCTTCATACTCCCACAAATGGGGCGTTGGAGATCGACCATGCGCGAACTATCGGCGGAAGCCAGGCTGCACTTCTACGCGCGCTCGCTCTCGCGTCGGACCGGGGCGAGCATGCATCACGTTGGGCTCTACAGCGCCTTTGCCGTCATCGCCGCCATCGTGTTCGGCACGCTCTCGGTGCATCCGTTCTGATCACGCCCCGCGCTTGAACGGCGCGACCTCGATGCCCGCATCCTTCAACGCCTGACGCAGGCCGCGCGCGATGTCGACCGCGCCGTGCGTGTCACCGTGGATGCACACCGTGTCCGTACGCATCTTGATCACCTTGCCCGTCACCGACACCACCGCGCCGTCCTGCACCATGCGCACCACGCGATCGGCGATCGCCTTGGCATCGTGCAGCACCGCGCCGGGCTTCTTGCGCGAGACGAGGTTGCCGTCGTCCTCATAGGCGCGGTCAGCGAACACCTCGTGCACCATCGGCAGATTGGCCTCTTCGCCGGCCTTCACCAGCTTCGAATTGGCGAGCACAACAAAGATCAGGCTCGGGTCGACCGCCCTGATGCCGGCGGCGATCGCCTTGGCCGTCATGTCGTCCTCGCAGGCGACGTTGGAAAGCGCGCCATGCGCCTTCACATGCGTGACCTTGTGCCCGGCCGCGGTCGCGATCGCCTGCAACGCGCCGATCTGGTAGGCGACGAGATTCTCGATCTCGGAGGCCTTCAGGCCCGCGATTGGATGGCGGCCGAAACCGTGCAGGTCGCGGTAGCCCGGATGGGCGCCGACCGAAACGCCGCGCGCCTTCGCCAACTCGACCGTCCGGCGCATGATGTCGGGGTCGCCGGCATGGAAGCCGCAGGCGACATTGACCGAGCTGGCAAGGTCGATCATCGCGGCGTCGTTGCCCATCTCCCACGCGCCAAAACCTTCGCCGAGGTCGCAATTGAGATCGATCGTCTTCATGGTTGCTCTCCGCCTCTGGTCGTCTTGTCGCTTATGGCTCCGCCGTGACCTGCCAGGTCCCGGCATCCACGGCGCTCACCGCATAGCCCGCGACATTAGCATCGCTGAGCGCCTCGATGTTCAGCTCGACGGTGTCGGAAGAGCGCAGGCGATCGGGCAGGTTGCGGATGAGTTGCGCGAACTTGCGCGCCTCCTCCTGCGCCTCGGCCATGGTGACCTCGAGGAAGCGGAACGCGGTTCCCGCCGAGGTCTGCGCGAGGCGGCCGACATCGGCCGTGATCACGGTTGCGATCTTCGGATAGCCGCCGGACGTGCCGCGATCCATCATCAGCGCGATCGGCGCGCCGTTGCCGGGCACCTGGATGCTGCCGTTGACGGTGCCGTCGGAAACGATGTTGTGGCCATGCAGATGCTTGATCGCCGGGCCCTCGAGCCGGTAGCCCATGCGGTCGGAGGTGGCCGAGATCTTCCACTCGCTATCGAGGAACAGCGCCTTGTTGGCGTCGTCGAACTCGTCGTCCTGCGGGCCCAGCAGGACACGGATCGGACCGCTCGCAGGCTTCGGCAGCTCGATGCGCAGCTCGGGCGCGCCGCTTGCGGCATCGACTGTGAATTCATCGCCGGCCTGGAGCGGGCGTGGGTAGGGGCTGCCGAGGCCCGCGCGGGCGTTCACCGCGAGACTGCCGAACACCGGCTCGCCCTTGATCCCGCCTTCGATCGCCAGATAAGTGAACGCCCCGCCGCGGGCAAAGCCCAGCGTCAGCGCCTCGCCGTCCTTCAGCGTCACCGACGTGTCCATCGCCACTGGCTTACCGGCGACGTCGGCATTGCGCGGCGCGCCGGCGATCGCGACGCGTACGGCGCCGTCTTTGGCGGTGAACGTGGCGCCGAAGGGGCCGATCTCGACCACGGCCGCGAACGGCTCGTTGCCGACCAGCGTGTTCGCTGCCGCCAGCGACAGACGGTCCATCGCGCCGCTGACCGTCAGGCCGTAGCGCTGCGCGCCGTGGCGGCCGCCGTCCTGAACGGAGCTTGCGGGACCGATGCTGGCGATCACGAGCCGGCTCATGCGATCACCTGCTCGGCGATGATCTCGCCGGCCTCGGCGGCGCGATCCTGTTCCTCGAAGGTCTTGTGGTCGATGGCGAAAAACGTCACGCGATCACCGGGTTCGGTGAGAAAGGTCGGATTCCGGTGGAGTTGATAGGTTCTGACAGGTGTGCGGCCGAGCAAGTGCCAGCCGCTCGGAGCCGCCAGGCACTGGATTCCGGCCTGGATGCCGCCGATCGAGATCGTGCCGGCGGGCGTGAACAGCCGCGGGCTCTGGCGCCGCGACATGTGCAGGGATTTGTCGAGGCCGCTGAGATAGGACCAGCCCGGGGTGAAACCGATCATGGCGACACGGTAGTCGCCGGCGACGTGACGGGCGACGATGTCGTCGGGCGTGGTGTTCAGCGCCTTGGCGACATCCTCGAGGTCGATGCCGTGCTCGCCGCCATAGGCGACCGGAATGCGCCAGCGCCGCGCCCTCGCGGCCGGCGGCAGCGGCTGGCTGGCCAGCGCGAGCAGCTTTTCGCCGAGCGCGTCGAAGCCGATCTTGCCGGGATCGTAATGCACCAGCAGCGAGCGATAGGTCGGAACGGTCTCGGTGATGCCGTCGATGGGGCTTGCTGCGAGCGCCTTGTCGAGCGCGAGCACGCGCTCGTTGGCGGCGTCATCGATGGTGCGGCTGAATTCGACCGTGACGGCGCTGTCGCCACTGGGCAGAAGGCGGGGCGGGGGAAGCGTCGCGGCCATGAGCTGTCGAAGGGCTGTCGAAATCGGGCTTCTCAGGAAATGCGGGCTCAGCCTTGAGTTCCGCTTGTCCTTGCTTCGCGTAAATGCGCCCGCAAGTCCAATAAATTAATGCAAGGGGAAACGATAAAGCGTTGTTATCGCGTCGCATAACAGCCCAGCGGCCCTGCGTTCTTGCTGGCTCTTTGGCCCTTGACGCAAGGGCTGCGGCTCGCAAGATGCGCGCGTTCTTTCCCGCCCATCCGGAGCTCGTTCTCGTCCATGTCGCTGTCCCCCGAAGCCCGCAAGACCCTCGCCGGCATCACCACTGCCACCATCACCACGGTCCTGCTGAAGAAGGGCCTGCGCAACGTGTGGATGCGCGGCGCGCGTCCGCTGCGCCCGGGCCTGCCGCGGCTGGTCGGGCCCGCCTTCACGCTGCGCTTCGTGCCGGCGCGCGAGGATCTGGCGACGCCGGAATCCTGGTCGTCGCCGATCTCGACCCGCACCGCGATCGAGGCGATGCCGGACGGCTGCATTGCCGTGGTCGATGCCATGGGCATCACCGATGCCGGCATTTTCGGCGACATCCTCTGCGCGCGCATGATGAAGCGCGGCGTCACTGCGCTGGTCACCGACGGCGTGGTGCGTGACGTCGAGGGCGTGCTCGGCACCAATCTTCCGGTGTGGTGCGACGGCTATGCCGCGCCGCCGTCGGTTGCGGGCCTCACCTTCGTCGGCTGGGGCGAGCCGATCGGCTGCGGTGGCGTCGCCGTGTTCCCGAACGACATCGTGGTCGCCGACCAGGACGGCTGCGTGCTGATCCCGCAGGCGATGCTCGATCACGTGCTCAATGAGGGTGTCGAGCAGGAGCGGATGGAAGCCTGGATCGTCAACGAGGTGAACAACGGCGCGGTGCTGCCGGGCCTCTATCCCATGAACGCCGAAACCAAGTCGCGCTACGCCGCCAGCAAGAAGTAACAGGAAACGAGGTATCCCATGGAAATCACCGTCGCAGGCACGCGGCCGACCCGCCGCGCGCCTAAGGAAAATTTTACGGGCACCGTGTTGCAGGACCCCGTGATCATGGCCCCGGCGCCGGCGCGGCTGAACTGCTCGCGCGTCACCTTTGAGCCGGGCGCGCGTACCAACTGGCACCACCATCCGCTCGGGCAGACGCTCTACGTGATTTCGGGCGTCGGCCGTGTTCAGACCAAGGGCGGTCCGGTTCAGGAGATCCGTCCCGGTGACACCGTCTGGATTCCGCCGGGTGAACTGCACTGGCACGGCGCCTCGCCCAACAACAGCATGTGCCACATCGCCATGCAGGAAGCGCTCGACGGCGTCTATTCGACCTGGCTGGAGCCGGTGACCGACGCGGAGTATGGCGCGGCGCTGGGCTAATCTCTCGTGCCCCGGATGCAATGCAGCGCGTAAGCGCTGCGTTGCCGATCCGGGGCCCACGAGTTTCCTCAAAGCAAGAGCCCTTGGGTCCCGGCTCTGCGCAGCAACGCTTTGCGTTGCAGCGCGTCCGGAACATGGCAAATCACATCCGTTCCGCCGTCCACGTGCCCGTGCACAGGGTGCCGCGCCATGTGCCGGAGCCTGAGGTGCCGCTGAGCCGGCCGAAGCCGACGGCGAGTTTGATCCCGGTGCTCAAGGTGATGTTGATGCTGCCGGCATCGGCCACGCGGCCGGATGCCGACACCGCAGCGCTGCTCGATGCGATCGGCGCGCGGGGCTCTGTGAGGTGGCGCACTCCGCAAAGAGATCGCGGACAGAAGCAAAGGGGCCCGGATTGCGGGCCCCTTGTCTCGGTTCGAACGTCGAAGCCGGACTCAGTTCACGCGCGTCCAGGTCTGGCCGCCGCAGAACATGCCGCCGAAGGCGCAGCCTTGCACGCGCAGGCGGTCGGTGCCCTTCATCGCGATCGTGGAATCGTAGGTCGAGCCGGAGTTGGGATCGAGGATGCGGCCGGACCATTTCTGATCCTTGTTCTGGTCCTTGCCGGGCTTCATGTTGATCAGGACCTGCTCGCCGTTCTGGTTCGATTTGCTGTCGACCGAATAGCCGCAGAGGTTGCTGCCGCATTGCTCGATGCGGACCTTGCCTTCCTTCTCCTCGGTGAGCCAGATGCCGAGCGGTGAATTGAGATCGCGCGCGGGCGCGGCTGCGGGAGCCGGGGGCGCGACGGCGGCGGCCTGAACAGGTGCGGGGGTCGGCGCTGGAGCGGGGGCTGGAGGCGGCGCCGGGGGCGCGGCAGCCACGGTCGGAGCCGGCGGCGGCGCCACGGCGGGCGCTGCCTGCTGCCCGACCGGAGCGGGCGCCGGAGGCGTTGCGGGCGGCGGCAACACGGCCGTTTCGGCTGGCGCGTTGCTGGCGGTTGCGGATGGAGGCGGAGCGGGCGGGGGCGGAACCGGCGGCAGCGCTGCAGCGGCCGGCGCCTGTTCGGTTGCGGGCGGCGCCACGGCAGGGGCGGGAGCTGGTGCCGGAGCGGCCTGAGGTTGCGGATCAACCTTGGCCTGTTGAGGCGCCTGCTGACCCGGGCTCGTCTCGTTCTTCTTGGCTTTCTTCGCCTTGCCCTGGCCGGTGTTGTCGTAGACGCCGGGGATCTGCACCGTGCCGCGGTCCGGATCGATGCGGATGGTGCGCCCGCCATATTCGAAAGTGTACTGCGCCTGCGCAGCGGTGCTCGCCAAAAGGAATGCGGCCGTGGCCAACAGCTTCCTCATTTCCGTCTCCTGAACAGCTGGTCCCGGTACCAACGCTTACGCGCCGGCTCGATCGCAAAAAGTGATCTAGATCACTGTCACCGTATGAGTCGTGGTCCGGCGGTGCCGGGTTCAATACGCCCGGAACCCGTCCACAATTCGGGCGAAGCAAGCGACAGGAGGACGCGGCCCCGAGCCCGTTCCGATGAAATTGGAATGAGGCCCTAGATTCTAGTATGGACGCGTCTTTACGCGAGCCGGTACCCCACTTCGCTCGAAAACGATCTAGCAGTCTGCTGAAGAACCCCCTCGCCAGGGAGGGGGCTTGATGATTCACTTTATCATCTCGATTCGGTGGA
>NZ_JCAMOP010000073.1:0-19559 GCF_059512345.1 Bradyrhizobium sp. Unk1 | reverse complement strand
AACTAAACTGTTGATAACGAAGTGGGTCTCGGATTGAACGGCCGCACACTCCGCATAATCGTGGGCTCCGCATAATTTCTCTTATGTGGTGCACCACATAACCGCAAGGGCATCGATGGCCCCGCTTGTGCGCGATGCCGGCTCAGATCCGTTCGATGGGGCGCTTTATGTGTTCCGTGGCGGACCTGTCGCTCGACAAGGAGATGCTGCAGGATGTGATCCGCCGAAAGCTATGAAACCTGGCCGGAAGCGCAAGCTGGTCGATGAAATGTTCCGTGAGGACGCTCTGTTTCTTCCTACGGCTCACGCTCGACGTAGCGACCTCGTTTCCATGTGCTCCCGCTTTCAAGTTAGACCAGAAAGGGGCAGCTGAGATGCGGCCCCTTAGCGGTACAATCGCGACTCGTGATGAGATGCCAGCCCGGCAGAGCTGCCCAGTCTGCCGCCATAGTACGCTAAGCCGGCGCTCCTGCCATCGCACGATTTGTCTGGGCCGACAGGAGGGATTTCACGATAAACTGCATCAAGAAAATGTCTGTCGCGGGTATCGTTGCTTCCGGGGCGGCCGCTGGTTCGGGCGCAGGTTTATTAGCTACGGCCCTCCTTCTTCTCCGCTCAGTGTCGCTCGCCGAGAGCCCGGAACACGCCTTGTTCAGGCAAGAAAGGTGGTATTTCTCATTGTGAGAATGGTAAGTTTGCTCGCAAGAACGGAACAGTTAGCTGGTCACCTTCGGCAGAAGCATGAAGTGAATTGGACCCGCGGAGCGGGACCGCTTGAACCGGTTTGTTAGTTGGAAACTGACCGCTCCTGATCCCTTTCTATCACGCTGCCTGCTGCAGCCGCAGTCAACGCGTTGTCCACCATGTCCACAGCCTGCGCGGGCCGTTTGTGAAATCAATGTGTGTTGGTCGTTGCTGCAAGCGTCATGGTACTCTAACGAGTAAATTGCAAGCTCTACTGCTCGATCCGACCATACGTTGGATGATGTGAGCGGTCGTAAGCAGATAGTCTTGCGTTCTCGCCTCGGCGACGTCTGCAAGACGACAATCAGAAGGGAGCGTAAGTCGCCCGTAGAATGAGAAATGATGTCGCCCCCTTAGGCGTGTGTCCCGGGGCCGCTGGCAGCGCGTAGAGTGCCTCGTTTTGCCTGAAAGGAAGGGGGGAGCGATGCGGAAGGTGCGGGAGATTTTGCGGCTCAAGCTCGGCGTGAGGTTCGCGCGCCATGTCGGCAACTTCGATCCGAGTAGGGAGGTGTCGCCGATCCCACTCTCGGTGACGCGATATGGATTGCATCATTCACAATGCCCAGCGCCTCGAGCTCAAAGGCGACAGCCTGCGCCGTCAGGCCGGCGAAAGGAAAAAGACGTGAACTACCTCACTCAAGCTGGAGTTCAACGCTTTCGAGAAGACCTCGGCACGCATCGGAAAATCCAAACTGCACGCCGTTGAGACCGCGATCCCACGAGATGCCGCAGAAACGATGACCAGCCGGATTTGTCCTCCTTGGCGCCTTCACAAATGCCGAGGATTCCCGGAACCCTTCTGCATTGAGCGCTGAGGTCACCAGCAGCACGCGTTCCGAACCTCACCAGCCCAGCCGCGCTTCATGACAATGTCATCGAGGTAGAGATACGGATGCTTGCCTTCGATCCTGCAGTACCGCCACGCCTCGACCTTGGCAGAAATCTCCTTGTTAAGGTCGAAACTTTGCTCGGGCTCAGCCGGCTCCCAACAGCTCCTCGATGAGGCCTTCGACCCCCGAACCGAACTCCCGATCGTGACCCGTGGCGTGGTGTAGCTGATTGCGGGTCCGCCGCATTTCGCCAGAAGCGGGCCGGATCGGTCAGGTGGCGATTGCTGGGAAGCTGACGGCGGGATCATCGCCCAACGGCGCGATCGTTTCCAGTGTCATGTAGCGGCCGCGCTGGACCGCCCACTCGTCGTTCTGTTCAAGCAGGATGGCACCGATCAGACGGGTGATGGCATTCTCATTGGCGAGGATGCCGACCACTTCGGTTCGCCGCTTGATCTCGCCGTTGACTCGTTCGAGCGGATTGGTCGAGTGCCAGCTTGGCGCGGTGCGCGGCCGGGAAGCTCATGGTAGGCCAACACGTCGGTCTCGGCCTCATCGAGGAAGGCCGCGAGCTTCGGCAGTTTGGGGCGTAGCTGATCGGCGATGGGCCGCCATTGCGCCCGCGCCGCCTCGGCATCATCCGGGGCAAAGGCGGTGGCGATGAAGGCGGAGACAACGCGCCGCCCGCTCTTGCCGGCATGCGCCAGCGCGTTGCGTGGAATTGGTCCCTCCGAGGCGGAGACGTTCTGGACCGCGTTCCTGCGCAAGCTGTCCAGCGCCCGGCCATGGGTGACCGCCGAGAGTGCAATAAGGCCGCGGAAACTGACCTCACACCCGAAACCGAGACGCCATGGTGTTGAGGGTGACTGCGCAGAGCGCTCATGAAGCGATAGCCGAGTGACGCATCGAACGCCCAGCTAAGACTGGCCTTCAATGCGGATAGATCATTTGTGCTCGCCGCTCCACCGATCGACGAGGCCAACTTCTGGCTCTGATCCTGAAACGCTTTCGATGCCGAAAGGAGATTTACAAGCGCGCGATGACAAGAGCGCCGCGCAGTGTCGAAATGATTATCTTTACCGTGAGGGCGACGCTGCGCGATCTCAAGGGCCGAGAGCCGCAATACCGTCTCCTCGAGATCAAGATAATTCCCCATGGCGACGTCATAGGCTTCCTCGAAGGCGAGGAGCCCGTGGAGGAGAAGGCGGTCGGCTTGGAAGCGCTCGTATTGCTGGACCGACATCGGGCGTGAGCGTTCGGGCATACTTTGCCAAACGCCTCCCGATGAGAAGCCCACGACTTGGTAGGCTCCCTCATATGGGAGCGCATAACGCCCATGCAGCAAGCATTCTTTACCAGCGACTTTCCCGTCGCGATCGAGATGCGCGGCAACACGGGGAGGATCCGCGACAGCAAATTCCTTCGGGAGTTTCAGATCACCTACAACTCCGGCTTTTGGGAGCTTTATTTTTTTGCCGCACTCAAGGAGCTCGATATCACGGTGGACTTTTCCCATACGGCGCCCGATTTTGTCGCGCAGGGTTTGCCGCTCGCGATCGAGGACACAATTGCCAGCCACGCCATGGCGACGTGCCGGAATGGGAAAGTCGTTAGCCGGGATCGTTCACGATAACCTTGGCCCGGCTTATATCCAGTCTATCATCCGGCTTTCCAATGCCCTGCTCGGCAAATCCAAGCTTTATCACGCCGCGCTGCCGTTGGTGGCGGACCGCTCGTAAATCGTTGCAATTTCCAACTACGGCACCCAGGATTTCTACATGCTGGGCGACGTGGCCATGCAACGGCTGCTCTATGACCAATACGAAGAAAAGCACGTCTTCAGGAGCAATGGTGCGCCGGTGGCGGTCGGACTGTTCCCCTCCGATGCCTTCACGCATATCAGCGCAGTGATGTATTCGACGACGGCGACCTTTGGCAAAGCACGCGCGCTTAGCAACGACGAAGGAGACTCCGTTTTCCAGGCGGTCCGAATACGCAACAATCTCGAACCCATTCGGATTGTCGCCCGGAAGAAGGACTACAATGAGAGCCTGATTGATGGCCTTCGTCTCTTCACCAATCCTTATGCCGAACATCCTATTGATCTCGACTGGTTCGACGATCCCGGCATCCGCATCTTTGCTGCGTAGAAGGACGGCAGCCTGCGCGTGATGAGCCCGCTCGTGGCGAGCGGTTGCAGGTCCGCCTCCAGCGCGTCAGCAATTTCCTTGGCATAGACCTCCCGGTCATCGACTAGAGCGAAAAGGACTTCAAGTACTCCTTCTTCGCCGGATTTGCGATCCGTCGCCTTCGTCCAGTGGTAGAGCGGAGAGTTTTCGGTCTCATGCTCTTCTGCGGCGGTGACATACTCCGCAAAGGCGTCGAACTGACGTTTCAGCGTAACGCGATGCACGGCTAGGATATCGAACAGCCGCGCCAGTGTCGGACAACGGAGTTTTCGGCGTGCCGATTCCGCCGCGAAACGAGGATTTCAGTTGGTCTCGCACCAAAAACCCAATCTCCTATACTTGCAGAACGCGATCATGCTTATGTTTAGTTCGCCTCCGGCAGCTCGCCTTCGGCTTGATGAAACACACGCCTACTTCATCATCGCTTCGACCTCTGCGCGAAAGGCTTGGCGCGAGGCGTCGCGTGAATAGAACATGTGGCCGCCCGAATAGGCCACGAGTTTGACGCGATCCACCGCCGAGGCAAAGGGTGGCAATTGATCGAGCGCCATCTTCGAGCCGAAATAGGGCGTGACAAGATCGAACAGGCCGTGTCCGACCAGCGTCCGACCAGCACGTTCATCTTCGGGTCCGTCGCAAGCATCTGGCGCAGCTCTGAAAGCGATTCCGGGGGGCTACCGTTGCCAAAATTCCAGGCCGGACTGACGCCGCGGTTGAGCAGTTCATAGGAGCCGTCCGGCCGCCAATTAAGCTTGCGCGTCAAGACATCAACGGCGGCACTCGCCAGCGGCACCGCCACCGCATCCCCCGAGGGATCGCCGAAGCGGTGGCGATCGGAGTCCGGATAGGGATCGAGGCCGCGCGCGGAGGCGTCATAGCCGCCGGTCACCTTGCCGCTCTTGCGATCTAACTCGCGGCGGAATTCGCCGACGCCAAAGCGCCCGGCCAGCCGTCGGCTTACGGCCTGGTCGATGCCGGTCAAGGCGGCGACTTTGTCGGCTAGACTATTGGTGGCCTCCCTGTCTGCCTGGCCTTTGACGAGGTCGGCCAAGAATTCGCCACGCGCGTAAGCTTCGACGTCTGTGAGATCGGCGCGTGTGACCGCTCCCCTGCCTTCGCCCTTGGCTTCGCGGGCTACCGCGACATAGCTTGGCAGCGTCGCGACATATTGCAGAAGGCTCGTGCCTGCGACGCGGTAGTCGAACAGCGGCGAGACCAGGATCAGACCCTTCACGCCGACGCCCTGCTGAATCTGCAGATTGCGCACTACCTTGGGTCCGCGAATGCCGCCATAGCTTTCCCCCGCGATATATTTCGGCGAGGAGAGCCGCTCGTGCTTTTCGAGCCAGCGGCGGATCACAAGCGCGATCGAACTGGCATCGCCATCGACCGAATAGAACCGCTTGCGCACATCCTCGCCCGTCGCCACGAAACGGCTATAGCCGGTGCTGACGGGATCGATGAACACGAGGTCGGTAAAATCGAGCCAGGTCTCGGCGTTGGGCCTGACCTCCGGCGAGGCCGACGGCGTGACGGTCTCCGCATCGATCGGCAGCCGCCAGGGCCCGGCACTGCCGAACTGCAGCCAAGCGGAGGATGAGCCGGGGCCGCCATTGAAGAGGAACGTCACCGGACGCGTGGCGCGATCTGTGCCGTCGAGCTGATAGGAGGTGTAGGCGATATCGGCCTGCGGCTCGCCTTTGTCGTCTAACACGCAGATCGAGCCCGCAGTCGCGACAAAATGAAGCGTCCGGCCCGGCAGCCCCAGCGTCTGTTTAGTGGTGGAATCCCGCGGCAGGCGATGCTGATCGGCGATCGCTGGCCAACTCGGCGTGCTGCCGCCGCGCGCCCCTGGCTCCCCCTTCGGGCCGGCCGGCATCGTGGAGCCGAGGCGCGACGGCGAATCGTCGGCCCGAGCGCTGCCCATTACGGCGCAGGCAAAGAGGGCTAGCGCAAGAGAGGTGCGGCGCAGCGCGATCAAATCGAACAGCATTGAGTTTCTCCCGGTCCGGCCGCACCTTGCTCGCCACTCAAGAAGCAACTGGTGAGGCCCGGGCCGAGCTGCCAATTGCCAGTCTTGACGTTGCGGCACAATCCGGCCTCGCGCGACTATGTTGCACAATGGGTGTTTCCCAAAGCGGCTCTAGTCACTTAGCTGAAAACCGGGAACAACAGACCTACTAAGGCTAGTAGTCTCTATTATTGGGCAAGGCGTCGGCGGATTCCCTGCACATTCGCCTGGTCGTTCTTCAGTTTTCAAATCTACCCGTCAGATCGAAAGGCCGGCACGGCGGACGGGCCTCACGGTACACTGGATCCGCCCCAGCGGATCGGCGTATTGCTGTTTGTCCTCCGGACCAAGTTGATGGCCGCCATAGCATCCGCCTTGTGGTAGAGCCTTCCAGACTGGCAATCTTCCTGTTGTTCACTACGTCAGCTTCCAACGCCACTGCTGATTTAACGTCCCTATAGAGGTGGACGATATTGGAATGTGAACCGCCCCGGGTGAGTTGGTCCCGGTTGTCTGAACAGAATTTCCGCGTCGATAAGTGGTGCCTCTGCCGGGGTTAGGCTGCCATGCGGATAGGCAGCGAGGTGAAGTAGGCTTGATCCGGTGTGCCGGCGTCAAGGCTCGAATGTGACCGGCGGCGATTGTACAACAAGGCTCAAGAACGCCCACAGGACCGTTCTTCGCGAAGTTCTTTATCGACATCATCCCTGGTTTGGTCGGCGAGTTTGCGTTCATGGAAGGGTCGAGAAGGCTGATGATGTCGCTTTCCGCTGCTCTCTGGATGGGTCGCAAACAGATCGTTGCCTGGAAGTTCCAGCGTGGATGTTCGATCGGACGGCCTGCCCTGACGCCGAGCCTTTGACAGTTCAGCCGTTTGTCAGCATTGACGCACTTGCGGCGCTCTCTGCGCTTCTCGATCTGGCGTTGAAGGATCGAACGCCATCAGCTGCCCTGCTTTCTTTCGTATCCAGAACCTCTCACGACCAGAATCGGGGAGAGACTCATGTCACGGCAGACGGCAATGCCAGGGAGCGGGTACCGACACGATCGACAACCGCGCCCGCAACAGCAGATGGATCTGTTCGGGAGCGGCCAGTCGAACGGCCCCATCGGCGCCCAGCATGGCCGGAGCTGCCAGCGGAAGCCCGGGCGGCCCTCACGAGCCTAATGACGCAGTGATCCTCGACCTGCCGCGATGACGGCGACGGCGCTGGCGAAGGAGGCCGGTCATGATCTCTGACAAAGTCAGGCCTCATCTGGAGCGCAAGGCGCTTCTTTACGTGCGCCAGAAGACAGAGACGGAGGAGCGGAGAAAGACGTGCTATCACAGCGCATCAGGTAGCTGCTCGCGCAGTTTCCCAACGTGCATGTCGTCAACCCGACGTGGTTGAATCAATGCAGACGCAGCTATAGATGCTGAGGCCGTGAAGAGATCAACGCATGAGCACGCTAAGCACAAGGGCTGCTCAGGAAGCGGAATCGCAGGCGCGAACGTGGCGCTCTTGTCGCAGCCAAGGCGTCAAGGAGGCTACCGAAAGCCGGCACTGACAGAACCGCTCCGCCCGCAGAAGAAGCGCCCATCCTCTTCCGCGCCAACATTCGTGGCCGCACTTACTACAATTGATCAGGAGAGATCAGCATGCTCATTCACCCCACCGTCGATCGCTTGCGCGCCCTCGGCCTCGCCGCCATGGCCGATACTCTCGCCGAACTGCAGAACAATCCCGAGGCGGCCGGGATGCCGCACGCCGATTGGCTCGGCCTCCTCGTCGATCGCGAGGTGACCGCTCGCGACAACCGCCGCCTCGCGCGTCGCTTGACCAGCGCCAAACTCCGCCATCGAGAACGTCGACTATCGCACCGCTCGAGGCCTTGACCGCTCGCTCTTTCAAATCCTCGCTACCTGCCAATGGATCCGTGATGCAACCATCTGGTCATCGTCGGCCCAACCGGCACCGGCAAGTCCTGGCTTGCCTGTGCGCTCGGCAACAAGGCCTGTTGTGACGGCTTCTCCGTCCTCTACAAGCGAACATCCCGCCTGTTCGCCGATCTCGCGCAGGCGCGCGGCGAAGGCCGTCTGGCGCGCCTGATCACCGCGCTCGAGCGGATCAATCTCCTCATCCTTGACGACTGCGGACCCGAACCGCTCACCGCCGACCAGCGCCGCAATCTGCTTGAGATCGTCTACGATCGCTACGACAAGGGTCCTTGTTGATCACAAGTCAGGTCCCCGTGTCGCAATGGCACGATGTCATTGCCGATCCCACCCTCGGCGATGCGATATTGGACCGCATCATTCACAATGCGCACCGCCTCGAACTCAAGAGGCGACAGTCTAAGGCGTCAGGCTGGCGAAAAGAAAAAACCGTAAGCACCTCGCGCACGATCGCCCCGCCGGCCCACAGGCCCCTCCTCGTGCGCGTCGCTACGTCGCTCGTGAGGGCACTACGCGCCCCGCACGGGGCCCTCCTATGGACCGCCGGAACGATCTCCGAACCAACCCGCCAGCCTTGACCAGAGACAATTTCCGGCACACATAAGCCCGTCAGTCGTGTTCGTCTCCAAACTGATCGCGATCACTGGAATCCGTGATCACCACCGCCTGGAACACCTGATCGCCATCCCCGGAATCCGCAAGCTAGGAAGCAAAGCGGCGTTCCTATCTGGAATCAAAAGAGGCCGCCTCTCGGTAGCCTCTTGCCGGTTGCAATGTTGATCGTGCTGAAATGCCAGTCCCGGCCGCCTTATTACTACTGATTCCCGGTGTAATGTGGAGTCCGCAAGAATGCGGTGTTCAATCATCGAAGCCGCGCAAGTGTCCTAATCTGCCATCGCGGATGTCCTAATTAGGACAGCCCCCCGCTTTGATAGAGGCATTGCCTCGCCCCCCGCCGCATACCGATCAATGCCGAAGATGGTTGCCCCTCAAATTTCGCAACATCAACTCCTTTTCTGAGGAGTTGCCTTTGCGTGTCGGGCCTCGATGAATCTGCAGCACCGGCGCGAGCTACTGCGGCTTCCAATCCAGCAACAAAGGAAACCTGATATGATTCCTATAGAGGAGTCCTTTATTCGAGCGGTAACGTTGCTTGACGGTCCAAAACCGACCGAGCAACGGACTGAAATCGTCGCCCACTTGGATACTATTGTAGACTATGCGCGCGACGATGCCGAGGAGCGCCTAGCCCATAGTTTCAAAGAGATGACCCTGAACCACCTGGACAGTATTGGTCGAGATACGTCGACCATTGTTGAGGAAAAAATGGACCTGGCTCTGATCGCCACCGAAGAATTGATTATAGCTATCGTCGAGCGCAACCGGCGGGGAATAGGATGATCCGGGCGATGTCCATGCAGGAACTTGCAACCGGGCAATACGGCGGCCGTTGGTCGCGAGCAGATAAGCATGAGAGGCGACGACCTCCAGCAAAGACATGCACGCAGCGCCATCGGACCAAGCAATAACCTTCAAAGTCACGGACGGCGCGTGACTGGAAGCCCTTCGATCGAGGGGTTCATGGTGTACTTGTTCGGGCCCGACGGGAATATTGTGCACTCCGCAAGACTGATTTGCGCCGATGAGGAAAGGGCTAAGCAGCGAGCACAGCAATTAGCCGAGACCAATAGGGTCGAGCTTTGGCAGCTCACTCGCAAGATTGCGAGCTATCGGTCACGCGCGAACTGAGGCGCTTGGTTTGCGCAATCCTCGCTCTTACCCTTGGCCATGGCGTTTGTCCCTCGCAGATATGATCCCGGCCTCCCGGCGGCGCTCCAGCTCTTGCTCAAGGATATCCAGGCCAAGACAGATCAACGCCTCGCCGACCTCAATCGGGTCATGCTCGTCGAACGGAGGCTCGCTCGGATTGACGGGTGCCATCATGGTGCATGGTGCCTACGTCGTGTCTGGTGCACGGATTTGAAGGTCTGCCTCTAGCGAAGTCGAGCGCTAAGTTGCCCCGCACTGGTTCTGACGCCGAAAAAGGACCCGCGATTTCACTGGCGAAAGATCTTCCCATTGCCCTCGGATCGACTGCAGGTCTGTTACGCGCCGAGATGGCCATGATCTGGAGAGCCGCCTCCAGAGAGTTCCGTCTCGGCGGCTAGATGAGCGGCGAGCGGCTCTTGACCTGAGGCCAAGGGCGAGCTCAGGATCGCCTTGGTGCGGTCGTCTGAGGGCGTCGAATTGCCGGTCATCGAAGCATGCCCCGCCTAGCTAGGATCCCGCTCCAAAATGAACGTCGAGTGACCCTTCGACCTCCTGCCGACCTCGTTGAGGCAGGCAATGGCAGCATCAGTCGAGACATGATCGGTATTGGAGAGGTGCTTGGCGAGCGCACTGATCTCGCGTGTGACGAACACGCTAGCCATGATCTCGCTGCGGCGTTCTATCGTCGTGAGTGTAGCCATGCGACCAAGCTCCTCTGTGTCGCCGCCGAGCGTCCGGTCAAAACGCTCGGCGGCGGGAATTGGGCCGGCGCTGGTCTCCGGAGTGAGAGCAGCGGAGAAAACACTCACTCATCAGCACAAACCCCGCACTCAGGCCGTAAGGCCGGCGCGCGCCCGCACCATGCCTCAGGCCTAAGCCGTGACTTGCATCTCAAGTATACAGGCCCGCGCTGCCGGGTTTCAGCGCGCCGACGGGTGTAGATTTCTGAGGCGGTCTCGACATGCTGTTCAGAGCGAGCCGGTGATTTCGCCCGGGCCGACCTCGAATGCACGGTCGTAGCTGAGGCCAGCGCCTGTGCTGCTGCCTTTGTGCGGGCGTAGATTTCATTGGCGGACAGGTTCATGGTTTGAGTCCTGTCCTTCTGTTCGCGTCGGATCACGCAGCCTTGTCGGTCGCGGGCTTGTTCTCGGCTTACCAAGCTTTGAGCTGTTCTGCGTTTTCGAAGATCGAGAGATAGGTTCCAGCTCGACTTTGATTTCCGAGCGAGGTCGCTGTGCACGTAACCCTCGACGCGGTCGAGTACCGTCAGAACAGCCTGCGGCGAGACGTAGCGCATCGGAGTCCAACCAGCAGGGGCACCCTTCAAGCCGGGCAAGGCGAGCGCGGATGCAAGCGACGACACACCGCTACGACCGATCCAATCGGCGTAAGTGACGCGATCGAAATAGCGCCGGCTGGTGATGTTCGTCGTTTGACCACCATGTGAGAGATCGGCGGAGCCGTTCGGATTGACTTTGATCTTGGCCGCATACTCGGGGTCATAGGGCCGGCCACCAGGCCGCAGCCAGGGTAGCTCGCGCACTCGGGAAAGTTCTTTCCGCGGCACGCCGGGCATGTCCATGATTGCGACTTGGAAGCTGTGGATCTGCTGATCGTCCGGAAGTTGCCGGTTCAGAATTTCGCGACTCAATCTCGGCTTCGGCCATCGCGCGCATCGCAGCGCGGAGCTGCTTGATCGCAGTGGTGACGGCTTCCTGCATCTGTTTCTGAGCAGCCGCGCCGAGCGAGTCGACGCGCGTCAAATTGTCTTTCCGCTCCTTTTCGGCGGCAGCAGTCTTTGCTTCCGTCAAAGCATGGTCGGCTCGCCGGTGAGCCGCACGAGCTTTCACCAAGCGAATTTCAGCTAAATTCTTGATGCCGACGAGGTCACCGATCTGGTCGTCAGACAACTCGATCGGCGGCGCTTCCATTGAGTGGACGGCGCTGGCGAACGCGGCCTCGACCGCGGCAAGTTCACTGGGCGTTTCCAGACCTTTGGCTTCCAGGTTGGCGATCTGCGAGGTCTTGCCGGCCATGAACGTCTCCGTTGTTCACCGGGACATATTGCACGGCTTGGCGCTTTGTCCTTATGGCACAATCGCTGATTATTTTTTTTTGCGATTTTGTCCTGTGGAATTTGACGACGCAGTTGCCGATTGCGTCGACCAACGGCTGCGGTGACCTGCCAGCGGGCGGTGCCGTCAGTGCGTTCGCGTGCGATGCTTACGCAAACAACGCCGCCGGCAGCCGCCGTGGCGATCTGATGGGCGACCTTGCTCTTCGCTCGCCTCCGACGAAGGCAAGCTCAGCGACCACTACGGCCGTCGGAACAGGTAGGCCGAAGACGCGCTGCAGGTGCTGCGACTGAGCGGTAGCTGTGGCAGTTTGATCGGGGAAACTTCCGGATTGCTATTGCCGGTGCAGAGGTGGCCGCCCCTCAAACGCTTGCGACCGCAGGGACGCGATGTACCGCTCAAAAAAGTGCATCCACTGGCCTGTGCTACCCGTAGGTACGCTTCGCAAGCGATGGTGGCCAGCCCGTCCTCGAAGACTGAGGCTGGCCACCTTTGCTCCCGAGAGGCTGAAATTCTCTGGACGCCAGCATCCTATATTGCTGAGAAGCATGCGGAACACCTATCAAAATTAGTGGGGACGAGAATGTAAGGTAGTGCGAGCGCCCTCGCGCCATCGAGGTACATTCCGACGTGAAACACTGCACGTTCTATGGAAGGTTGCAGATGGTGAAGTGGTTCTACAAAACTCAAGCAGGGGGGTGGCTCAGATCGTTCCGACTGGGAAGGCTTTTGCGGTCACGTTTCGTGGTGAGACATTGGGGCATTATGCTTCGCCAGCGTCAGCGGCCGAGACTTGGCGAACGGAACATGCTCTTGGCCTTCGGCCGGAGACCCATCAAACCTGGGCATACCGGAAAAGATTAGCGAGTGGCAGCGCGTGCGGTGACTTACACTCCCCGAGGGTCCTCACCTCTGGTGATCACCGCCGTTTGGATCGTCCACACTTGGGCGCGATTCGGCACCGTTCGGCTGCGCGCGTCAGGCGCTACCCCTGCCACGCCCGCACTACCATTTGAAGTTAGCGGCCACGTGACACGGCGCTTATCGCCCACGCATACACAGAGGAAAAGCGCTGGCCAGCCTCAAAGCAGCGGAAGAAGCCGACCGGGAGCGTATCGCTCGCAGAATGGGCATAACCGTCATAACGGGCTTAGCCCATGAGCCGGAAGCAGTGCGAACGCGGCTCTGCGCCTGACGGCCTGGGGGCATGATGAGGCATTATCCTGCCGCATCCGCACTGCCAAATTGAGTTAGCGGCGACGTGACTCGGCGCCGACCGTTCTGGTGCCATTGCGCTGTCCCTGCCACGGCCCGTTAACCACAGCGGCTCTGTATCCGTGCTAGCTTACCAAAAGCTGACGAGACTGCGCGCCCATCGACCAAACGAAATGCGACCCGTGTGGGCCGTTCAAGCCGGGCGGCCTATAACAACAGTGCGTGCAATCTGCTCCGGGCAATCCTGCAGCCAAGCAAAGACGCCCGCTAGACTGTAAGGCCGTGCGACTTCATGGCCGCCAAGCTTAATGGGATGATCTTCGATAAGATAGAATTGCCCATCGGCTGTTCTGACCATCCGATCTCTTATCTCAAACCACACGCCCGTTGTCGGCCACCTTTTGTAGGATACGCGCGTCGCGAAATGGACCGCTTCAGCAAGGTCCCGCGCTGTCGGATTCCGTTTCCGCGCGCGCAAATGCCTTAAAGGCTTAGCTTTTGGTGCCATGATTTGTCCTTGAGCATACGCCTTCCTCGTCGGCTCAAAAGCCGCGCGGATGCGACTCGGCGCCCTTATCGGCTGGGGGGCCTTGGATAGAGGCGCTATCCCTGCCGCATCCGCACTGCCCCGTGAAGTTAGCCCTGGGATCAAAAGGCTAACCCACACCCAGCTTTCCCGTGAACCCTTACCCACGGGGGCTGAAGTGCGGTTTAGCGAGAAAGCCGCCGCGAGTGGCCTACCTAAATTGATAGGCTAGACTGAGCGACTTAACGCCGCTCAACCTGTCAGTAATTCAGCCTATCGGTCTTGCAAAACGATCAGGCCGACGCGAACGGCGAGCTGACCTCCCCGTATCACGTCGACGGGCCAGGATATTGAGCACGACATCGGCGGAATGGACGCTGTGACTGAGCGCTTCGGCACAGGCCGCTTCCACCGCGGGCAGACCGTCAGTCAGCACCGCGTTGAGGATGTCGACCATCTGACGATTGCCGTCGTCGGTGCTGGCAAGCTTGCGCCGGATCCGCTCGATCGCGGCGGGCAGCACCCAGTCCTCGAAGGGAGCACCGTTGCGCAAGGCGCCGGGTTTGCGGGCGAGCACCGGCACATAATGCCACGGGTCGTAGACGGTATCGCCGCGGCCAAAGGATCGTGGGTGCTCGGCGACGATGCGTCCATCCTGTCGGATCACGATGCGATCGTGCATAGGCTTGAACCTCGACCGGTCGTCCGACTGCGCTGGCTTCGACCGAGTACCTGTTGTTGTCGAAGCGCACCAGGCAGGGCTTCGAAACCGATGCCGTCACCGCATGGAAGCCGTCGAAGCGGCCGGCATAGAGAACGAGTTTGGGGCGTTCGGCTTCGAACACCTCCCAGATCGTCTGATCGACCAGCTCCGGGTGGCGATGAGCCTTGGCGTAGGCGATGCATTTGTCGAGCAGCCAGGCGTTTAACTCGTCGAGGGTTTTGAACCGCAGCCGCGGCGTGAAGAAGCGTTCCCTGACCAGCCCGACTTGGTTCTCCACCTGCCCCTTCTCCCAGCCCGACGCTGGCGTGCAGGCGACCGGATCGACCAGATAGTGGCTGCACATCTGCAGGAAGCGGCGATTGTAGAGACGCCCTTTACCGACGAAGATCGTCTCTACGGCGGTCTTCATGTTGTCGTAGATGCCGCGGATGCAGGTGCGTTTGAACAGGGCGAACGCCCGGTCGTGGGCGTCGAACACCATCTCCTGCGTCTCCCGCGGATAGGCCCGCACGAACAGCATGCGGCTGTGACAGAGCCGGACATGGGCAGCCTTCACCATGACCGCGGTGCCGCCCAGCAAGACCACCTCGTGGCTCCAGTCGAACTGGTAGGCTTCGCCTGGGGCAAAGCTCAGCTGGACATAAGCGGCCGCGGTCGATTGCCCGCGTTCCCTGCTCCACCGCTTGGCGTAGCGGCGCACCGCATCGTAACCGCCGTCATAGCCGCGGCCGCGCAGCTCTTCGAAGATCCGGATCAACGTCAGCTGTTCACGAGCCGATTTAGCCGCGTTCGCCGCCAGCAATCCGTCGAGTTTTACTGCCCATCGTCCGAGCTTGGGCCGCGGCTGCACTTGCCGCTCATACTCGAAGGAGGTCTCTCCCGACCTCAGAACCTTCCGGACCGTGTTCCGTGACACCTTCAGGTCACGTGCGATCTCCTTGATCGTCTTGCCCTTGATGAAGTGCTCGCGCCGAATCCGCGCAATCGTCTCCACGACCAGCATCCTCCACCACCTGCTTTGTTACGAAGCAGGCAGCGCAACAGACCAACCTGTAGGGGCGCATTGCCGCATCCAGAATGTTACTGGACAACTTCTCGCCGATGATGGGTCGGTGCCATCGAATTGGTTCGGTGGCGTCTATAGCGGGAAAGATCAGCATGGGCGCGCGGCGCGAGGTGGTGTCGGCGGTGACGGAGCGTTACCGGTCGGCCAAACGAGCGGAGAAGGGGCGGATTCTCGACGAGCTGTGCGCGACGACGGACTGGCATCGCAAGCATGCGGTGCGCGCGCTCCGGCGACGCGAGACGGTTGGACCGGGCGAGGTCGAGGCAACAAGAAAGCGGAGACGCAGATATGGCGCGACGATCAAGGACGCGCTGACGGCGCTAAGGGAAGCGTCGGATCGAGTATGCGGCAAGCGGCTCAAGGCGATGATCACGACCTTGCTGCCGGCCCTTGAGCGACATGGCCGATTGCAGCTTGGCCAGGCGGATCGTGACTGTGTTCTCTCGATCAGCCCCGCAACCATCGACCGCCTGCTCGTGGACGTGAAGGTCGCAGCGAGCGGCGGCAGGCGGCGCCGTGCCGGATTCGATTCGGCAATCCGGCGCGAGGTCCCAATCCGCACGTTCAATGACTGGCACAGCGCGCCGCCTGGCTTCTGCGAGGTCGACATGGTCGCCCATGGCGGCACGTCGGTGGCTGGCTCGTTCATCCAGACCTTGACGATGGTCGATGTCGCCACGGGCTGGACGGAGTGTCTGCCGTTGGTGACGCGAGAAGGTTCGCTGGTCGTCGAGGCGATCAACCACGCACAGAGCCTGTTCCCTGGCTGTTGCGCGGCCTGGACTTCGACAACGACAGCGCCTTCATGAACGATGTCGTCGTGCCTTGGTGTCGCGAACAGAAGCTCGAAGTCACTCGCTCGCGCGCCTATAAGAACGACCAGGCGTTTGTCGATCAGAAGAATGGTGCCGTCGTCCGCCGCCTCATGGGCTATGGCCGCTTCGATGGCGTCGAGACGGCGCGTATGATGGGCCGCCTCTATGCGGCGGCACGGCTCTACGTCAACTTCTTCCAGCCGTCGTTCAAGCTGAAGGAGAAGCGCCGCGAAGGGGCTAAAGTGATCAAGCGCTATCATCTCCCATCGACGCCCTATGAGCGTGCATTGGCGCATCCCAAGGTGACCGCGGCCGTGAAGAAACGGCTACGCGATCAGCATCGCTCGCTCGATCCGGTCGCGCTGTTGGAGGAGATTCGCGCAACCCAAGAGGAACTCGGCAATCGCGTCGATCGTCGTGCCGGACAGGCGCGCGGCCTGCAACCCGCTCACACTAGCACCCTGCCAACGACCGCGGCAACGTTCGCGAAGACGCTCGGCAAGACGGTGACTGCCGGCCAGCCGCGTGCCACGCACCGTCGCCCCCGTCGGCTCTATAAGCCGTCCAAGCTCGACCCGCATATTGCTGTGATCGAGGGTTGGCTCGCTGAGGAGCCGCAGCTAACTGCGCTCGCCATTGTCGGCCGGCTGAGTGATAAATGCCCTGACGAGTTCGGGCCGAGACAGCATTCTATTGTGCAGCGTCTGCTGAGGGGGCTTCGACGGATGACTGCTAGGCAGTTGGTCCCGCGGAGAAGCTGCTTGGCGACGCCGCGACTGTGGCCCCGTTGCCCGGGGTTGTGGACGGCTCGGGCTATGTAAGGCCCGACCCGCCCACAGCCCCTCTCGCCGAGCAAGCGGGGAAAACTACTTGGCGCGGCCCATCAGTCGACCTCGGATCGTCATCGGCCACGGCGCCACCCGGGTAACATCTGCAAGTGAGGCAATACGGGGGGCAATATTGCAGACGATGACGTAATTGCGGTCGGGCGCCCGCGGCTCGAAAGGTCCGCTATCTTAAGCCTTCCCGCAATCTCACGAATCGGATGAGGCCATAAAGCAATATGTTGGGCTGGATGTCTCGCAAAAAGAAACATCAGGATGTGTGGTCGACGAAGTAGGTCAGGTCTTGTTCGAGGGAAAGGCCAAGTCCGACCCGGGGGCGCTCACGGCACTGCTTCGCAAGCGGGCGCCACAGGCGGAGCGCATCGGATTTGAGACCGGGGCGATGGCGACTATGGCATGAACTTCGTAGAGGTGATCTTCCGGTGGTCTGAATCGACGCGCGTCATGCCCACGCGGCTTTGTCCCTGCGCATGAACAAGAGCGATCAGAATGATGCTCGAGGTTTGGCCGAACTGGTGCGGGTCGGCTGGTATCGAGAAGTCAAAGTCAAGAGCGAGGAAAGTCAGAAGATCCGCGCTATACTCGTCGCGAGATCTCGGCTCGTGGCCATACGTCGAGATATCGAGAACCAGGTCCGCAGCCTCATCAAAGAATACGGTTTGCTGTTGCCACGCGCGATCGGACTGCAGTTTCGCAATCAGGTCTGCGAGCTATTGGGCAAAGATCATCAGCTCCTCGGTGTGATCGCGCCGCTTCTGTCGATCCATGAACAGATCTGCAAGCAGCAAAGCAACTTCGACAACGAAGTCCGCCAGTTGGCAAAGTCGGATGAGACGACGCGCCGCCTGATGACGGTTCCTGGTGTTGGCGTGGTGACCGCCTTGACCTTCCGCCACACGATCGACAACCCATCGCGCTTCCGATCTGCATCGAGCGTTGGCGCCTATCTGGGTCTTACACCTCGGCGCAACCAATCTGGCGAAACTGACATCAATGGCAAAATATCACGATGGGGCGACCGTCTTCTCCGAACTTACCTGTTTGAGGCCGCGACCGTCCTGCTTTATCGAACGAAGAAATGGTCGTCCCTCAAGGCCTCGGGAATGAAGCTCGCCAAGAGGATTGGCTTGAGGAAGGCGAACGTCGCCATCGCGCGCAAGATCGCCGTCGTTTTGCACTGCATCTGGGTCGACGGCACATCGTTCGACTGGGGCCGCGCGAAGGAAGCCTGATCCGATTTTGTAAAGTTCCTGGTCCGGTCTGCCGGACTGGCGATATCCCGCTGGGACGGTGTTGTGGCGACCTCGTTCATTCGGCTGGTGGCGGCTTGACTGTACTCCGCTGCAGACGTTGAGGCGTCCGACCCGGACATCATCATGAGGCGCTGCGCGACCTCGGAAAATGAAATGGACGCCTCCCTCCCAAATCGGTAGGAGCGGCAACGAGCGAGCCAACTGGGCAGAGAGGCATCAAAGATGCCCGAGTCAGCGAGCTCTTGAAGCAAAATCGGAGGACTGAGCATGAACGATATTCGGGCCGTCGTTGGCGTAGATATAGCCAAGCATGTTTTCCAGCTGCACGAGGTCAGCAGAGAGACTGGGGAAATCACTAGCGTCCAGCTCAAGCGCAAGACATTTCTCGCACACTTCGCGAACCGTTCGACATGTCTAATCGGTATGGAGGCCTGTGGCGGCGCGCAGCATTGGGCGCGAAAGTTGGTTGCATTGGGCCACGACGTAAGACTACTGCCCGCTCTGCAGGTCAAAGCGTTTGTCTGCGGCAACAAAAACGACACGGCTGACGCTCGGGCAATTTGGATGGCAGTGCAGCAGCCGGGGGTCAGGAAAGCGGCTATCAAGACAGAAGCACAACAGGCAGTGCTCGCGATGCACCGGGTACGTCAGCAACTAATAAAGTTTCGCACCGCGCAGATCAATGCGCTGCGCGGTCTATTGACTGAGTACGGCGAGGTCATGCCGCAAGGACGTAGCGGCATCGCCAGGCGTCTACCGGGCATCTTCGCCAACTTGGTGGATCGGCTACCCGTCATATTGATCGATACGCTACGCGAGCAGTTCGCGCGGATCGGTCGACTCGATGAGGAAGTGGTCGAGATCGAGCGCCGACTACGTGATTGGTACAGACAGAATGATGCCTGCCGGCGGCTGGCAGAGGTTCCGGGAGTCGGTCTGCTGACGGCCACGGCAGTGGTCGCGGCGGTCGGTGATGCCAAAACGTTCAAGTCTGGACGAGAATTTGCCGCATGGCTGGGGCTGGTGCCTCGTCAGACCGGCACGGGCGGGCGTGTGAGGTTGCTCGGCATCAGCAAACGCGGCGATACTTACTTACGCACGCTGTTGATCCATGGCGCGCGGTCCGTGCTAACACACTGCAAATCGCCTCCAGAATGGATCGCAAAATTGGTCAAACGCCGCCCCATCAATGTGGCGATCGTGGCGATGGCAAATAAGACGGCGCGCACGCTATGGGCGCTTCTGGCTCATGAACGACTGTACCAGCGTGAATACAAGAGCTCGCCAGCGTAGGTCGGTTATCGCGCAATTCAGCCGACGAAAGGGTGATCTTCTGAGGTTGCGCAAGTCCCGTGAAGAGTGATGGCAAACAGGTCGGACCGTGATCCACTAAACCTGAATGGTTCTTCGGGCTTCGAGCCCTCTCGGAAAATGAGGCGTGGATCAGCGAATTCCATCAGGGCCAGCAGGTAACCCCCTGCACAAACAGATCCCATGATTGAGGCGCAGAGGAGCTAAGCTGCGTCATCCTAAACCGGAGATCTGATCATGACTCATTCG
>NZ_JCAMOP010000072.1:0-19977 GCF_059512345.1 Bradyrhizobium sp. Unk1 | reverse complement strand
AAACCGCGGCGACGCGCCACGCGAACAAGATAGGCGTCAAGCGCCATTCAAAAGGGCCGCAGAGCTACGCTTACGGTCAATCTCGGCCAAAACGAACTCGGGCTTGATCGTGGCGTTCGGTGTTCGACTGGCACCCGAGCGCGCTTCAAACCTTCAAACGAGGCATGTCGCTTGTCCAGCTGTCAGGCAGAAAGAGATGTAACGCGACCATCACCGGCACTTCGCCGCGCGCAAGCGTCCAAGACAGCAGCGTTTGGCAATTTGCGGTTTTACCGAGAGCCGACGCGTATTGAGCCGCAACACCGACCGAGCGCTCACCTTTCACCGGTTCGATTAGTTCATCCAAACGCTCGGAGAGCTTTCTCCGCTCCAGAACTGCCGCCCTGTAGTAGACTGCGGAATCCTTGATGCGGCAGTTCCGCCTAACGAGCACGGCTCGCGGTCGGACGGCGTGGGCGGGATCCTGCTGCACGCCTTGTACTTCCCGATGAGCAGGTCGCAATCACGACAAATCTGAAGGACCGCACTACCTTTCATGTCCGACGTCTAGCACTGGTGGCGACCCGGAACGAACCAGGACGAGCCGACGTCACGTGTCCCAGTGGCTGGATAGGCAAGTTGCGGATCGGTGAGCTCAAGCGGCGTGAGGTCGCGAGACCTCAATAAAGCAGCAGACTGCCTGACGCGCCGCGAGTGCCAAGTGTTGAAGGCCATAGCGAGTGATGATGATCCGAGGTCGAAACGGGCTGATGATGAGATCGAGCTGGCCATGCGGGATTGTTGCGCTCTATTCGAATGAATGAAGAAAAAGTGCGCAAGGTGGCGGGTCGAGAGCGAAAAACACCGACATCACGGGTCTTGATCCTCAGCATCGAAAATCCCTTGACGATTCAAGAGAATATTCGATAAATCGCGCCACTACTGTAGGTTATGTTCTCAATTTTCAGCGCGGTGGCCGATAAAGATCTCCCGTCAATTTGTCGCGGGCCGCCGAATGCCTTCGACGAGGGCTGGTACGATTTTGCAGAATTCAAGCCTATTTTCTCGCTCAGGACTATCTCCGATGGACAGTATGGAAAGTGAGGCGATGACGGTGCGCGAGCAGCTCTTTACATTGTCGCGCAACCTCCGGTGGATCGCTGTCTTTTCGGTGTTCATTTCAGTTTTGCTGTACTTGCCAGATCAGATTCAAGAGCTCTACCGGATAGCCGCTGACGACATTGGGTGGGTAACGCTCAAGGAGTTTGTCGCCGTGGGCGTGATTGCGCTAACGATCTGGGCGGCCGCTTTTCAGCTTAGCGCCGCAACCCTGCCTCATATCCCGCCCGCGAGGGGGCGCGTGGCCCTTTATATCAAAGTTGCACCCATTGTACTCGGTGCGTTGCCGATCATCGCCGCGACGGCCGGTCAACTCGCCTCGCGGCCGGCTGAAAAGATCGGTGAGGTCGAGGAGGTCGGAAGTATCTTCCGCATTCAGGACGAAGCGCTCGCCTTCGAGCGGAACATGCTGCTCATCCTCGCGCTTGTCATGTTGATCCTGCTCGCCTCGTTTCTCGTATTCGCTTGGCAGATGGGGTCAAAACATCGCTCGGCCGCACTCGCGAACCGGGCGAACATCGCCTATTTCATCCGCTATAGATTTCTCGCGCTCACGATCGGCGCCATCGCCCTGTTGACGACCGGGTTCGTTTTGTTTCCGGACAGGCTTGCACAATTCGTCGGATCGTTCGGTGTAATCGCTCTCTTTGCGATGTGCGTGGCCGGCCTCTCCACCCACTTTGCGCTACTGACGATCAGGTTCAATTTTCCTTTTATACCGGTTGTGTTTGGCGGCTTGTTCATGGTTGCCTCACTGTTTGGAGGCGATGACCACGGATTACGCAGCGTGGCCGGAACAACCGGCCCATCAAAAGAGATGCGCATTTCTGCAGTCGAAGCATTTCGCGATTGGCTTCGGCAAAAACCGCGCCTGGCCGAGGCCGAGAGGCTTGGAGAATATCCGGTATTCATTGTGGCTGCCCAGGGGGGAGGCATCTACGCAGCCAACAATGCGGCGCGCTTTCTTGCCAGGATGCAGGATCTCTGTCCGGCATTTCGGCAGCATCTGTTTGCGATAAGCGGCGTCTCCGGAGGGAGCGTCGGCTCGGCGATCTTCGCAGCTGCGCTTCATGCCGACAGTGCGCCACTTGATACGATCGCTCCCGACGCAAAGACATGCCCGAAGATCGCCGACTTTCTGGCCGGCGTCGGCCGGGCTGAGGATATCGATGCCCCTGGGCAGGTAGAGCAGCGCGTCGCAGGCGTCTTGGAGACCGATTTTCTCTCGCCCTTGATTGCCGGTTTTCTTTTTACCGACTTCACCCATCTGTTCTCTCCGTTTGCTATCCCAAGTTTTGATCGTGCGCGCTTTCTGGAGTACACGCTGGAAAATGCTGCAGACAGAATGCTCAAGAGCCAAAAACGCGCCGGTGACCAGTCCAATCTGCTAAAGACCGATTTTCAGTCACATTGGACACCTTCCAACAATATGCCGGCGCTGCTGTTGAACACGACAGATGCCGGTAGCGGCAAGCGCGTTGTCATCTCTCCCTTCGATATCGACCCGCTCCACGCCAAAGACAAAGACCTCTGCATTCTCTCGATGCTTGATCGTGCCGGCACCGGAGTCGATCAAACTGTCAAGAGCCACTCGCTGCGGATTCCGCTTAGTGCTGCGGCGTTTACGAGCGCGCGGTTTCCATGGGTGACGCCGGCAGCGACGGTCTCCTTGCGGAATGATTGTATTACCGCCAATCCGCAGGCGCGCCTTGTGGACGGCGGATATGTCGAGAATTCCGGAATAGAGACTGCGCTCGATTTGATTGAACGGCTCAACAGCATCAAGGGCACCTCTGACGCGCCAAAATTCCGGATCTATCTGCTATCGCTGGTGAGCGGTCAATTCGGAGATCACGGCTCTTTCATGTTCGGTGAGCTCATGGAGCCGGTGCGCGCGCTCTTGAGTACGCGAAGCTCTCGGACCTATGTTGCACTCAACCATGCGAACAATATCGATCGTCGGCCAACGAGCGATGTAACGGCTAGCGTGCAACGCTTTCCAACGTTCGGTCGAATAGACATAACAGGCTCGTTCTACAACCTGCCGCTTGGTTGGACGCTATCTCAGAAAACCGAAGATATCATCTCGCTAAGCAGCGGCCGCTTTTGGGATTGTGTGCCGAAGGATGACTTCGATCAATCCCGCAAGAAGCAGAGTAACGCCGATTGCTTGCAAGTGAAGTTGTTTCATCTCTTGAACGGATCCGTCGCATCCGCCTTTGAAACGCTCAAAGAAGCCAAGCTTGCCCAGGCGGCTTACGCTGACGAGTTAGACAAAGAATACAGGCCCGCTCCAAAGATCAAACCGCAGCCGTTACTTGCCTGCTATGAGAGCAAGTGGTTGCAGGAGCGCGGCTATCAAAAGTACCAGGATAAAGTTTCTGCTTATGAGCAAAAGCTGGCGCAGTCGATCAAGGACCATTCGCCGGCTCCTGCGCCCGTGCCGCCATATCGAAAGAGCTATATGGCTTATTTCCAGGCCGAGCAGGTCAAAGCCTTGCTGCAGGAATGGGACCGCATCAAGGAGACCGATCCGCGGATCCTGGCCTATATCCTAGGGGCAATCTCCTACGACAGCGCCGACTTTACACGCAGCAGCGAAGACTTTTCTTACAGCGCGGTCTCGCAACTGCCGCGCAAATGGCGCGATCGGATAGAAAGGAACAACGCCGACCTAGCGGCCACGAACAAACCGCCCGTCGGCATGGACGCATTGCTCAACCATCCCAAGGAGTTGGCCAACTTTGTTCTTGGTTACGAGGGCAACCCGTTCGGAAACCAGGTGGGAACGGACGACGGTTGGCTGTTTCGTCCACGAGGAATGTATCAACTGGTGGGACGGGAGCAATATCAGGAAGCGCAGAATCAAGTGCAAGAGATCGGAGAACTGGCGGGGCTTGATCTGCTCACGCTTCCCGACGCACTGCGTGATGCGAAGATCTCAGCCAAGGTCGCTTTTGCCCACTTTCGGCTTCATCCCTATCAGAACCGAACGCTGTTTGAGCTACTCAAGGATCCATCGAAGGACTGGATCGCCGTGCGCGCGTTGCAAACCGACATGGAGCATGGCCCAGCCGATAGGGAGCGTGTCAATGCAAGAAGCCAGATGTTTCTCGGCTGCATCGAAGAGGCGCTACATCCGACGCAACTCAAGACATTGCAGAGCAAATTCTACGGCAGCGAGTAAGCATCCTGATCCCCGGCCGCGCGCCGCGTGCGGGGGATTATGCGGCGAAAGCGGTCTACATCAGACTTTCGATTTTTCAATCTTACAGGGGAATTGCCGACGATGGCAAAAGGTGAAATTCGCCGGTCAAAGCTTGGTCGGCTGTTTACAGGTCTGTCCGCAGCGGGGCTGATCGTCGCCGTTACCTCAGGAGCAGGAACAGCCCGGGCCGAGACGCCATCGAAGCCGCTTTCCGCCAACGATGTGTCTATCCTGTTTCCTCCACCGAAAGCGCCTGCAGACCTCGTTAATCTGATCGCGGTTTCCGATCTCACCGGCCCCACTGGGGCTCCGCAGCGGCTTTTGTCCGACGAGGATTTCGTGCGTTTTATCGCAAACGCCGAAAATCCAGAGCGCGAAGGCGTGCCCGCCTCGGGCGCGCGCCGCATTCAGCTGCCTGATGTCGTGAAGAAGATCGATGCCTGGTTCGTTGCGGGCATCCGGATCGATCCGGGAGCCCCGGGATTATCTGCTGATGTCATCGCCCAATTTGGCCGGCAACCGCAAATCCGCCTGGTCATTCAACCGGTGACCCATGGACCCGAAGGATTCAAGGTCCATGACACTGCCGGTCATCTTATCTTCAGTTTCAACCTCCAACCCGATCCACCTCTTGATGGTTGTGCGCCATTCCCGCGATTTAAACCTGATGATCAAGCCTTCAAGGCAATCGTTCGTGACGTTGCATCTTTGCGTGATCAACTTGCGGCAGGAAAATTCGGCAATGTCAAGGTCTCGACTGCCGGTGACATGAACGTGCACCCGGGCCTTGTCGGTGCATCCGCAAAGCCGTTTCGTGATGCGGTTAAAGCTTTACTGGAAAAGCATCTCTCGCCGCAGCGCCTCAACACCATGGCTGTCATGGGGATTTCACCGCCCGAACCCTGGATTTTCATCTCGATGTTAAGGGTCCCGCAGGCCGGGTTGATACCAGTGCCTGGCCCGACGCTCGATGGCCTTCATGCCGCGCAGATGTTCAGCATCGTCGGCGGGACGCACGTGCTCCCGCGGCCTGTCACGAATAATCAGAATCCAACGACGTGTCGCCACGCGGCACTGCAGAATCCTCCTCTGCCGCTTGCCAATCGTAAGGGTGTTTCGACGGCCGATTTCATCGATGCCAACGTCCCCAATAGCCGCGTACTCGAGATCGTCAATGTCATTGCCGATACGAAGAAGAGTCATTTCTTCAATACGGACTGCGTGAGCTGTCACACCGAAACGGCGCAGCCACTCGCCAGGAAACTGCAAGGCTTCGCGGTGTCGGGCGTGAACCGAGCCGTTCTACCGAAAGAAGACTGGAATGTTCGCAATTTCGGGTGGTTCCCCTCGTTCTTGCATGGTGGCGCAGCGGCCGCGACTATAACGCGGCGCGCGGCAGCCGAGACCGCTGACGTCGTCACCTTCATCAATAGCCAATTGCTGAACAAGTAATAAGCGCATTGCTGGCTGGCCCGCTCGCGCGGCGGCAGGCGCATTTGAAATTTAAGGAGAGTTTGGAATGGGGGCACGTTCGTTCAGCTCTTGGGTCGGTGGTCTGGTGAGACGCTGGCCTCATGTCGTCGCTCTGTTGTTCGCGATCGTGTTCGTCGTGGCGGCATCAATAGGGATGGCGTATTTCGCACCCGAGAAGCTTCGCGATGCGGCTCTCAAGATCAAAAATGGCGCAAATCTGGTGGCGCAATTGCTGCCCGCGACGCTGCCCGCGCCATCGAAGATCGATAGCGCATACTGGCTGCCCCAGAACTGGAGTTCGCGGCAGCGTTACTGGTTCCACCACACGTCCCAAGGCACGGCGACAATTCCCGTCCCGTATCGATGGTTTCTGGCTCTGGAACGTCCCGAGTTGTCGATTCGTTACACGAGTCTGACTGACAACGAGTATCTGCGACGCCTTGGTTTCATCCCCAGTCCGAGCTCAAAGGACTTTGACGATAGCTCACCTGCGTACGGCTACCAGGAGGATGCGAAGGGCGTTAGCTCCACTTGGACGGCGAGCACGCCTGACAACGCCAATGGTTTGCCTGTAGGTTTCGCGATCCTGAAAGGGGGCGTCGACCCGACGACGGGAGGCTTCTACGAAGATCAGATCGGGCTAACCTGCGCGGCCTGTCATACCGGTCATCTCGAGTACAAGAATGTCAGCATTCGCTACGATGGTGGGCCAGCGATGGTCAATCTCGGCGAGGTTGAACGGGTCATTGGGCTATCAATCGGCTATACGCTGATCTTGCCGTGGCGGTTCGAACGATTCGCCGACCGGCTGGAAAGCATTGACGGTCGAAGCGTCGACCGCGGGAAGCTTCGACGTGATCTGGAGCTCGCACTTCAAAAGATCAAGAAACAGAAGGCTGCAAATGATAGCCTTTTGACGCGGCAGGGCGTGACGAATCTCGACGAGGGGTTCGGCCGACTTGATGCCTTGAACCGGATCGGCAACCAAGTCTTCTATACTAATTTCCTGGATCCGGCGACCGGCGAACTCCCAGATCCGCTCCTCAAGGGCAACTTCGCGCGCAACGACGCTCCCGTGAGTTTTCCGCCGATCTGGGACACGCCGCACTTCCTTTGGGCGCAGTATGATGCCTCTGTTCTCAACGAGCTTGTTCGCAATTCTGGCGAAGCGCTCGGCGTCAGCGCGAAAATCAATATGAGGGCACCCGCGCCGGGACGGCCGCTTTTTGAATCATCCATCCATCTGTCGGACATTGCGCGTTTCGAGGAGCTTTTGCGCGGTACCGATCCCTTTTCGTTGGCGGAGGCAAGCGGCAGGAAATTCAACGGGCTTGTCGCACCACGATGGAAGGATGCGCAGGACAGGTTCCGAGGCGACCCTGCCTGGGCCATTGACGAAAAACTCGTTGAGAAAGGTCGCGATCTTTATCGCGCGCACTGCTTTGAATGCCACCGAGGGCCGGTCAATGATCCCGCATTCGACGCAAAGTGGCCGGACGATTCGTTCTGGAAGCCGGAGAACCCGGATCGCTCTGCCAAGGGCGAGAAGAATTGGTTGGAGATCGGCGGACGCCATTATTTCAACGTCGCTCAGCTGCCGGTGAACGTGATCGGCACCGATCGTCAACAATCCAATGTCCTGACGACCCGGCGCGTTCACTTACCCGCGTCACTCGGCCTCAATCCGATCGATGACCTGAACAAAGCCTGGGGGTGCGGCCTTCCGGCCGATCGGGCGGCAGATCCCTTATTCGTGCTCGCGCTGATGGATGTGGTGGGCAAGACGATTGATCAATGGAACGTTGCGAACGATTCTGCCGAGGAAGCCAAGCAGCAGATGTGGGGGCCGAGGAAAAACTGTCAGAACCCGCGAGTCTATGTTGGGGCGCGGGCGAGCCGTAACGGCAAGGACGAAGATGTCCTTGCCCTTGAACCTCAGTACCGCGCGCGTCCGCTGGACGGTGTTTGGGCAACAGCTCCGTATCTGCACAACGGGTCCGTGCCGACGCTAAAGGACATGTTATTACCGCAGGGCCGGCGGCCGAGCTCTTTCTGCGTGGGCAGCCGCAAATTCGATCCTGTTGACGTCGGGCTCGTTGCGAAAGTGCGAGCGAACGACGCCTGCGCGGCCGGCCTGACGGACTTCAACGTATCGCTGCTTGGGAATAGCAATCGCGGGCATTCTTTTGAGGGCAAGGAAACCGATATAACGAAGCTGCCGGCTGGGGTCATCGGGCCAGAATTGACCGACGCCGAACGGCGGGCGCTTCTAGAGTATTTGAAGACGCTGTAAGGAAGCCGTCCCCCGGAAGCTCGGCGCTCGTCGCCCGAAGGCAAACCAAGTCGATCTTTTTGGGGACGACACTATCCACGTAAACTCATCCGCGTATTGAGGACATATCACTCAGTGTCCTGAAAGGGAGTTGCCGGACTTACTTTCTAAGATCGGATGACGGCGGTCCTTGATTCGACTGCCAGTCGTGCGGGGGCGCGCCAGGCTTGGCTGATGAATTCAATCAGGCAAGGCTGAACTCTGGCCGGGGGCTAGAGCCTTGATCAGGAGTAGCGTGATGTTCTTCGGTGCTGCTAACTCAGGAGGTGCTACCGCGCTCGAGCCGATCATGCAGATTGCGCAGACATCTACTCGGAACGTGAACTGGATCGCGCACGCGGGCCTTCTGCGTCATCGACAGAGCTTGTCGGGTTCACGAGATCGAATAAATCGCCGATCATTGATGAGCGGATATGTTCAAGCGGGAGGCCCAGCTTGGCGCGGACAAGACTATCAGGCTGATCGAACGACTTGCCCGTGTATGTCGGTAATCTTCGCTAAAGACACTAGTCTTGATGACGCGCGACGTTCTTCATTGTATGATCATGCAACCTTAAGTGAAAATTTAAGGGCCATTCTCGTCGCCGTTCACATTGGCAATTGCTAACATTTATGTCGTGAGATTCGCCGTGCAGTGCAGTCATTGCGCCGCTCCATTGGAGGAGACCTTCTATGCTCAACTCCGAAACCATCGCCTGTCTCCGTCGAATCCTAGATGAGGTTTGCAAGGGGCTGTCGCGTCACGAGACCGGCATCCGAGCGCACGTCGCTTCCAAAATTCTAGAAGCCGCCTCTCGAGGCGAGACGTCCGTCGAAGTTCTCAGGCAAGTTGGGCAGAACGCGTTGACGAGTGCCCCTCGATGTGGCCTCAGCACGGTTCTCGTCGGCATTCATCCGAAAGTAGCGGTGCCGGCGAACCTACCGGCTCAACCAAACAGGATTAAGCCCGGCGATCTTGAATCCCTCGAGCGGCTCGCTCCGAGGTCTCGGCGAGGCCATTCACGTCCTCTTCGGTTTAAGTTTGTGTTCAGCGCTCGGACGCACCTCGCCTCGTAGCTTGATCTGGCCGAAGACTGCTGCGCCTCGATCGTCTGAGCCGCAATGCCGTCGGTTGAGACTTTCTTCCCTGGGCTAATGCCCATTCCTCGCGAGACAAGAAAGTTTCCTCGCGGCGTCCTCCGCTTAACGCTCCGGCCCGCGAAGAAGCGGGTGCGTCGCCGATCGTCTTCGGCCTTCAGATCGCCATCGAGGCAGCGGTAGTCGCGGGGCTCGAAGTGACATGGCTACCATCGGCACTTTCAGGAAGACGAGCATCCGACTTCCCGGGCGAGATCGTCACGCTGAGCCTGCGGCCCAGGGGCGTCCGCATCGTCGCTGAGGCCAACCGCTCAAATGAAAACGCTCCCAGCCACCGCGTCAATGTGGGCCGGGCGGAGATCGGGGCGCCATGGTCCAGGCGCTCCGAGAAAGGCCGCGACTACCTCTCACTCAAGCTCGATGATCCCTCGTTCAACGCCCCGAAGTGTTTTCAGCGAACTCATGCGAGCAGAGCGCTATTTCTTCTTGTGACGTGGACGAGTCGGCTTGCGACCTTTGCGCAATGTCTTATGGGACGTTGCTCCTTTGGGTGGTTGGACAAAGAACTCGGATAAATGGACACCAAGCGTTTTAGCAATCCGATCGAGAAGATCGATTGTTGGATTCTCCTCTTGCCGCTCAACACCACCCATATATGAGCGATCAATCCCCGCGTCGTAAGCCAATTGCTCCTGCGGAATACCGAGATCCACGCGGATCCGCCGCACATTCCAGGCCACAAGCGCACGAGCATTCATGCGCCCAAAGCAGCCATTCGGAAGGCCATCAAACCACTGGCTATAACCGATCTATTGCGACAAGTTCGTCAAATGAAGATAGCGATCTCGCCGCGTGAGCATACATGAAGCAGCCTGCCTTAGATCCAGATGTCAGGGACGCGGCGTCGAATGAGTCGGTGCTGACGTCCTGTGACGAGCTGCATCTGGTGACGTATTGGCGACTCCTCGATGCTGAAGCCGATGGAGCCAACTGGAAAGAAGTTGCCTGGATCGTGTTGCATCTCGCCGGCCCTGCAGCCTGGTTCACCTTCCTCGGCAACAACGTCGTGGCGATCAGGGCCAGAAAGGAAATGGGGTTCAGGGCGACGATCCGCGTCGATCAGGGCAGCGAGTTCGTGTCGCGCGATCTTGACCTTGCCCTGTGGTCCTACCGGCGCGACGTCACCCTGGATTTCATGGGTGTCGGCGCACCCGGGTATGAGCCTGTGGGAACCACGCTCTCTCTGGCGCTGCACGGAGCATGTCGGCCCCTTTGGGCGGGCAAAACGCGATCACGTTGCATCGCGGTGCGCGGGAACGAATAAAGATCCGGAAGGCATTGCGAGCCATTAGGGTCCGTTTGGGCTGCCAGTTCTCGCTCAATCCATCGCACAAAGAGACGCATTCAATCGCATTATTTGATGTTGTCCTCAGATCCATAGTTGCCCACGATTGCAGTGTATTCGCTAGCGTGAAAGTTCTGGTCTACACTGTCGAGTTAAATGCACGTCTCACCATGCCATGTTGTGCATCGTTCTTACCGTCTCGTTTCCAGGCAAGGATGTGTAATAACGAAGTGCCATCGTTGCATCGGCGGAGTTCGCGCAACTTGGTGCGGCCAATGCTTTCAAATCAACAAGAGCTCGTCTGCGAAAAGCATACCAACTGGCGATAGTAGATTGAAATACGCAACTATTGCGTTCGAGTGCTCTGCACAATGACACGTTGTATATGAGTTTGCGCTTTCGTTGGCCACGGAATCTAAGGGGACATTGTTTGTCATGAGGCAGTTTGCGATTGCAATTGGGAAGAGCGGCCTGTGCGCACGCGGTTGGTCATCGTTTTCCCGTGCGGCATGTGCGTTCGCCGACTGTTGCTGCGGGCTATGACTGGAGATCCGAGGGGAGTGCGCCGCTGCAGAGCCAGCTCTGCACCACAAGGATCCTTTTGGCGCCACTTGATGCCTGTCCGCTGGGCCAAGCGGCTGAGCATTGGCCAGCGAATGCCCAACGTCTCGCCTTTGAGCTTGCTGTCTTTGTAGCGTGGTCGGTCGCGGCCCTGCTTCCGGCGCACTCTGGCCAAGCCTCCGCGAGAGGCGGGGACTGTAGCCGAACAGCCTGATCACTATCAACTTGTCATTGAAGGCGTTGCCGGCAGCTTCGAGGTCGCCGCATTTGGGAGTGTCTATGTGCTCCGTTATCCGTACGCTTCATCTTGGCCTCAACCTTTATGGCGCGGGCGGTCACTCCGCAGCGTGGCGTGGGCCGGGCACAAACCCAAGCGCCGTCTTCGGCATCGAGCATTACGTTCGTGCTGCGAAGATTTGCCGAGCGCGGCCTGTTGGATACTGCTCAGCAGACGTGAATAGCGACAATGAATGCGGCGATCTACTCGAGGTTCAGCTCAGACAAGCAAGCCGGCCAGTCCATTGAAGGCGGGCTCGCGGCTCTGCCGCGCCATTAGCGAATGTAAGGATTGATCGTTGTCCCCGTCTACGATAACCGCACCATTGCCGGCGCAAAGCACGATGAATCGGCTCGGCTAGCAATTCTTCATCGCGACGCCAAAGCCGGATAGTCCGACGTTGTCGTCGCTGAAGCGTTAGACCGCATTTTCCGTGATCGGGAAGACCTTGCCGGCATCACAAGCGGCTCCGCTTCGCTGGTATCGACATCCATAGCGCGCAGGATGATGTTGCCTGCGACATCCACATCGGCGTGGCGGGGCCACTCGGCGCGCTTTGACTCAAGACCATGCGGCGACGTGGACGTCGTTTTCTTGACGAACTCGGATTTGGGGGCCGGCAAGACAACCTTCGCAGCGTCAATGTCAAACGCAGCGTCATTTCGTCGTTTTGAGCGCATTTATTGACCAGTCGATTGAACTCGCAGCTTCAGGGGGCGCCGTTTGCCGCAACAAAGTTGGGGTCCTCATTAAAGCGCTGACTGCTATAAGGCGTAGGTGGCGTCCGCAAAGAGCATGCTTGCGAGCATCAGCTTCGTGATGACAATGAAAGAGGTGAATCGCCTCCTTCATCAGACATTGGTCTATCCGCGCTCCAATGCACGTGACGCGAGATGAAGGCATCGATTGCGCTCGAAAGCTCTCGCTTTGTTGCCCCACGTGGCGCGTTTCGCCGCGTTTCCTTGGGAATAGCAACGGCAAGAGTTTTCGTCGATCAGTTAAAGCTTTTGCCGAGGATCGCGAACAGACAAGCGGACCTAATTCCAGCGCGGCCGCCCGCAGGACGGTTAAGTGGCGCTTGCGCAGGGGCGCGCCAATCGCCGAACGCGGTAGGCATTCGTGAGAAAAAAATAACAGCCGGATGGAGAACGCTCATGAGACCGATGGGCTTTTCTTGGGGGCACGAGTCACTTTGCCAGGCATGCCGCCGGCGGTTTGGTGCTTGGCGGACCCCGATTTTCTCGAGATGAAACATGTGAGACGGCGCTCACCTTGTCGTGACATTTGTTGAGCTGGTCCCTCGCCAAGTCGCGATACCAGCCCGTTAAAGCAGATCCGACTCAGATTGCACCGCGACGTTCCGCTCTCTTGGAATCGTATCCCGTAAAACGGGTGATATAGCCAGTGGTTAAACCGCAGCGGGAATTGCTACGGGCAGATCTGGAGCGATCTCTCGTTTCGCGAGCAGTTGCACCTGCTGCATATGTGGCAGGCGGATGAAACGGCCTCACCCATAGCGAAAATCAATAAGCACGTAGAAATTGTTGTGTTGTACAAAAAGAACGTATGGTAGAGTACAGGCCTCTGCAGTCGCACTGATCGGTCAAGTCTGAGTTATCTTTTTCGGCCTGATCAGGTCGACTGTACCCTGTTTCGGGCGCGTGAGAAATCGTCTTCCAAAAATATCCCGAGGCCTGGCTCGCGGACAAAATGAACATTTCGCATCGGTGAAAAGAAAGCCGGTTTCGTTTCATGGACTAGACATCGATTGACCGTATGATTGAGATGCCAGAGCGAGGTAGTTGATTATGTTACAAGTCGATCCCGGCAGCGTTGTCGGCCATCTCGGTCCTCCGATCGGACTCAATGGAAGAGCGGCCCTGATCGCGACAAAGCGGGTCACATGTTGGCGGTAGTGCTTAGCCGACGACCCGGTGTGGCTCTTCATGGCGGCTGCAGGAGCACATTGCCGCCGAGTAGGATTCGTTAACAAACGGACTTCCTTGGCCTCCGCCATTAGTCTCGCGACCAAGTATCGCGCAGCTTGGTTTTACGCATCACGATAGTGAGAGCATGATCATGAGCAACGTGACGACCATGGATAATGTCATCCCGCGATCGGACATCGCCAAATCCGCGGCCCGGCTTGGTGCCGAGATTAATAACATCAGGCTATCGGACGGATTGTCCGACGAGGTCATCTGCGCCATTAGCCAGTTGCTTCTTGAGCACAAAGTCATCTTCTTCCGTGATCAGGGACATCTCGATGATGCCGAACAGCAGCGTTTTGCCGTTCGCCTCGGCTCGCTGATACCGCGCACGATAAGGGGAACAATGATCCCGGACATGGTGCCGGGCCGCGGCAGCGGCCGTGCCGACCAGATGCACACGGATGTTCGCCTCGGTGATCCATATCCGAAAATCTCGGTACTGCGCGGCGTCGTGATCCCGCCTGATGGCGATGACATTATTTGGTCAAGCACTGCGGCCGCATATCGTGATCTTCCGGAGCCGCTGCGGATGCTTGCCGACAACCTCTGGGCGGTGCACTGCAGCGCCTATGATTGCACCGTGACCAGGCGCGCCATCGAGACGGACACGCAGCAATTCGATGATGTCCTCACCGGAACAATCTGCGAAACTGCGTGTCCAGTAGTACGCATCCATCCCGAGACGGGCGAGCGTTTGCTGGTGCTCGGACATTCTGTGCAGAACTTCGTTGGCCTGGAGAAATATGCCAGCCAGAAGCTGTTCGATCGGCTCCAATCCTACCTCACGGCCCGAGAGAATACCGTGAGCTGGAGCTGGAAATCGGGCGACGTTGTCATCTGGGACAACCGGGCGACCGAGCGTTACGCCGTGAAGGAATCTAGCGGCCGATATCGCGTGGAGAGGCGTATCGCTATCGATGGTGACATGCCGGTCCGTATCGCCGGTCCTCGCAGCGTGGTTCGCACTAGGTCAAAGCCGCAGGCGGCCAGGGCCGCCTAGTTCGGAAGTTCATCATTGATGGTGCGAAGCTGGGCGACGCCTGATCCAATTTGGCGCGGTTGAGGCGCGAGATGCGCCAGGCGATGCGCGAGTCCTTGACTGGCGCAGTCCCTTCTTGATCAGCTAGCCAGCCCGTATAGGCATTTGTTGTTCACGAGCCCGGTCCCGTACCTCAGCCGGCCTCGTCCCGGAGTTTGCCGTTTGGACGGATGTCGATCCATGCGGCGTCCGTTGGAGTGAGCCCGGCGCCCCGTAACGCTGGCCGCGCAGTATTGTCCTCCGCATCGAACCAAGCGTCTTGATGCGTCATCTAGCAAGAGGGCTGCTGGTGCGACAAAGAGCCATGACGGCTTGCGCTATCCGAGCTCATTTTGCCGAGTTCGCATTCTTGATCGGACAGGGCCGTCAAAGGGCTGGAGGGGATGGTGGCCTTGCTGGATAGCGATGGGCTGCGGCTACCAGCCAATGCTCGTACGGCACTGGCTGTTCTTGTGAACCAACTGAGGAAGCTGGGACGGAAGGTGGATGCCATCGAGCGAGAGCTGGCTCAGATCCATAGGATAAATCCTATAGCGAAGTGGCCCCGCTCCATTCCCGGCATTGGTCCCATAGCCGCCCCGGCTCTCGCTGCGACCGTGCCAGATCCGACCCGTTTAGTGCCGGGCGAACGTTCGCTGCTTGGCATGGCCGGACGGCTAAGGAGAATTCTACCAACGAGGGGGATCGGTTCGGTCACATAACGAAGCAGTGCGCATCCTATCTCAGGCGTCCCCTTGTCATCGAAGCGGCGTTACGTCGTCTGTTAAACAAAGGCCGGCTCCCGAGCCGGAAGCGGCTGGATCGATTCTCTTCTTGAACGGCCTCGGCCTATGTCGCGGCCGGTGCCGCGGCGACATGCCACTCGTGGAATCTGATCGCGCCTTGCTTCAATTGGGTCTTCCGCTAGAGTCGGCTCAGCCGTGCACGACACTCGGCGTAAGGCGTTCTTTCCGGCACAAACGACCGCTGATCCTGTTCGGTTTCCGACGTCGGTATGACGGCCGTTGCGTTTAAAACAACCAGGCGTCGCCTGCCGATCTACGGCTTTTCCAACCCCAAGCAACACTCACACGTTTGCAAGGTGATGGCACGGTTGTTGCTACTGCAAAGGCAGCCGACGGAGGCGCAAGACGAGCGATGCTCTCTTTCGACGGTGTTCGGGTCGTGAGGACATTCGAACTATTGGTCGCAAGTGTCATTCGCTGCAGCCGGCACCGGCAAAGCTAGTTCGGCTGCACTGTTGATGGATGCTGGGGCAATGGCCAAACCCAGCAAATTTGTCGCCGCCGGAATGAGCCGGCGCGTGCACAGCGCCTTCTATCTGAAAGGAAACGCGCGGCTTGTCTCGACATTACCAAACTGTTTACGGACGCGACGTCGTGGAGGAAAGAACAGAGGCAAGACGAATCGCTTTCGCACACCCAAATCTTGCCGCTGCAAGAAGGGGCGTCGTATGCGTGCGCTGACGCGACAAGCCTAGAGCAGGGATGTCGCACTTGTTTCATCGATGGACGTGTGTGCATACCCGGAATATGCACATTGTGAAAGCTTATCATGCGATCTGAAACCTCTTTGGCGTTCCACAACGGTTACGCTTGTTGCAAACGGTACTGCCAATTCAGCGAATCTCGAGCCTGCAGTGAAGACCCCGCCGGGACTGTGGAGCTGGACCGAAGGATCTATTCGCGTGTTCGTCGGCGGCGACGATGGCCGGAAATCCTTCAATGACGGTCCATCAATCTACCGCAAACTCATCGATACCGACTGTGTTCTTGCAAGATGACCAGATCGGCCACAAGCGACCCGCCGGCGGCGGCGTCACTCGAGTTGGCGAGGATTTCCGTGATCATGTCTTATTCAACGATCGCGCGCCCACTCCCGCTGTTCTTGCAGGATTTTCGCTTGTGCCCTCGACCGCCTGCGTTGATCCGGACCGGCGTCCCGCTTTCCCGAAGCACCCAACAACCTATGGTTTTTCAATGATAGTCCGGTCGTGCCTTGTGCCGCCATGCGACAATTCAGACAGAGACGGCCCGCGCTCTGAGTGCTGTCGGATTGCGCCATGACTGTTTCCGATGGCAAACGACCCGCCGCGATCCGCGAGGTGATCCCGTTCGTGTTCCAGCGCTGGCTGAAGCAGCCTGTCCGCCTCACGATCGTCTTCGTCAGCTTCTTAGGTGCGTCCGTCGCCGACCTGTTCTTGCCAGTATATTCGGGCCATCTGGTCGATGCATTAATGGCGGGTCCGTACGATTTGGCGGCACGGCATACAGCGCTTGCAGCGTTCGGCGGCATCGTCGCGGTGGGTCTCGTATCGCTCATCCTGCGGTTTGCTGGCCTGCAGGCGATTGTGCCATTCACGCTGAAGTCGATGTCCGATGTGGTGCGCGAAGCCTTCATGCGGGTGCAGCGCTCCTCCACCGATTGGCACGCCAATTCCTTCGCCGGCTCGACAGTGCGCAAGATCACGCGTGGCATGTGGGCGCTCGAGCTGCTCAATAATACCATTTTGTTCGCATTGTCGCCTTCGCTCGCCGTGCTCGTGGGGGCGATGATACTCCTAGGCCTGCACTGGCCCGCGTTCGGCGGCGTGATCGGGGTCGGCGCCGTAATCTATGTGGCGAGCACGATGGCGATGACGATCGGCTATATCGCGCCAAGTGCACGAATATCCAATGCTTGGGATACCAAGATCGGCGCCACGCTGGCGGACGCGCTCACCTGCAACGCCGTGGTGAAATCATTTGGCGCGGAGGCGCGCGAGGATGCGCGGCTCAACGGTGTCATCAACCGGTGGCAGGCACGGGTATCGCGCACGTGGCTGCGTGGCAACGCAAGCGCTTTGTTTCAGTATTTGATGCTCTTGTGCTTTCGCGGTTTGGTAATCGGCGGCGCTATCCTGCTGTGGATAGCGGGGCGCGCCTCCCCGGGCGACGTCACCTATGTGCTGACGAGCTATTACGTCATTCATGCCCATTTGCGTGAGGTCGGCATGCACATCAACAATCTGCAGCGTTCTGTGAACGACATGGTGGAACTTGTTACAATTAGTGGTGAGCCGATCGGCATCATCGATAGACCGGGCGCCAAACCGATCGCTATCCAAGGCGGAAGGATAACATTCGAGGATGTGACCTTTCACTACGGGGGGGACCGCGCGCCGCTTTACGACGGCTTGTCGATCGACATCCGCGCCGGCGAACGCGTTGGGCTGGTCGGCCGATCCGGCTCGGGCAAGACCACGTTTGTCAAGTTGGTGCAGCGGCTCTATGATCTCTCGGGCGGGAGGATCCTGATCGACGGCCAAGATATTGCCAAAGCGACACAGCAATCGCTGCGCAGTCAGATCTCGATCGTGCAGCAGGAGCCGATCCTTTTCCATCGCTCGCTGGCGGAGAACATCGCCTACGGCCGGTCCGGGGTCAATGTAAGGGTGATCGAGCAGGCAGCGCGGCTCGCCAACGCACACGACTTCATCATGCGGCTGCCGAAGGGTTATAATACGCTGGTCGGCGAGCGCGGCGTAAAGCTATCGGGCGGTGAGCGGCAACGGGTCGCGCTGGCGCGGGCGTTCCTCGCGGATGCGCCGGTATTGGTTCTGGACGAGGCGACCTCGAGCCTCGATTCGGAATCGGAGGCGCTGATCCAGCAGGCGGTGGAGCGATTGATGAGGGGGCGCACTTCGATTGTGATCGCGCACCGGCTCTCGGCGGTACGCAACCTCGATCGCATTCTGGTGTTCGATCGCGGTGAGATCGTCGAGCAGGGCACCCACGGCTCCCTGGCTCGAGCCGGCGGCATCTATCGATGGCTGTTTGAACGGCAGGCCAACGATAGGGCCTCGGCGATGAGCTAGACGGTCAACGACGGACCCGTGCGGAGATCGAAAATGGCCATCGGGGGCCTTCAGGTCACGCCGGCACGGTGCGTCAAGGGTATGACTATTTTGGGCATCGGCGGTCCTGGCATAGGCCTGTCGCGATATTCTGAGTTCCGGTCAGTCGGTTCCCCGCTCCATTGGGCGCACGGAGCCGGGCAGGAAGTATGGGCAAGCTTGTCAACTTGTCTCTCACGCCAAAGGCTTCAGGCTCGCGCGGGAGTGCGGCGGGCAACGCGGTCAGGGAGAGGGAAGCGCCCCATTCCTATCCTCCAGCCAAGCTCTCGTTCGATTGACGGCGGTTTGGCGGCTTTCGTCTTCACCCTGCCCCTCTCGGCCGCCCACGCCCCCAGAAGGGTGGTCCTGCGACCAGGCCGAGTTCGCAGCGGACGGCCGCGCGTCCGTCAGAGCCTTGTGCCCATACGCCGCGAGGGGAGAGCCGGGTTCTGAGGCTTCGGATTGGGACGCTTCGGAGTTGGAAATCGCGAAAAAACCATCACCGTCAATCTGCGCCCGATCTCTATCCATTGTTGCCGCATCTCGCATGACAAAATGAACCGGAATGCGCTGGAGCGCCGCTTCCGCAAAGCCGATCTCTCATCATGGCGACGATCCATCGAGAAGACGAAGCGGGCGATCATGGAGCGCTGCTCGAGTTGGAAGGGCCGAACACGCTCGCTGGTCCGGCGCACCAATGATGGCGGCCAGACATCCGCGCGATTCTGGTACTCGAACGGTTGGTATGTTGGGGATCCGGCTCATTCTCCTCTTCCAGATTGAGGATCAGGTCGGGCCTCTTGTCTGGATCGGGATGTTCTCATGTTAGGACCCTGAGCTGTCGCTAAGCTGACTAGTCTCATCGCTCGAGAAATTCCGGGCCCCTGCAGCTGTGCTGGCGGCCTGTTGTCACTGCCCGAGATGAGTCCAGCCGATGCCGTCATCGTCACTGTCGTGTCTTCTCTCTTCGGCTGAGTTGTCTGACAGGGTCGCGAAAATGCTGCGCCCAATAACCATATGCGACGATGGCAAGTTTTGGCCCGGAATTCAGCCCCGCTAGGCGGCTAGCCTGCCGCCGCGGCCGGCTCCGTCGAATCCTTGTCTTGTGGCCTGCGGCGCAGCCGAACAAAAGAATGGGTAAGCGATTTTCGCAGTCATCTCACTCGGTGATGAACAATCGCGCGCTGCTTTCGCCGGAACGATACGGCAGAATGTCCTTCACACCAAAATCAGAGCATATTCGCCGCCATCTCGCGAGCGTCCGACGCTCCTGATTCACTTCGCCGCACCACTGCCAAAAGCTATCCGGGCTGCGCTGGCGCTGGCGTTTCCCGTGCTTCGTGCACAAGGCGGCAGTCGAGTCCTTCCAGCAACGCGGACAATCGCGCCGCCGACAGGCGCATAAACCGTCCTCGATCTTCGGCCAGCGGAAGATCCCATCCTCAAGCCTCTTGGCGAACAGGCACAAGCCCGTTCCGTCCCAGAACACCAGCTTGATCCGATCCGCCCGCTTGGCCCGGAACACGTAGACAGCTCCCGAGAACGGGTTAGCTCCCATGCTCTCGCGCACCAGGGTCGCAAGACCGTCCATGCCCTTTCTGTTATGTGGTGCACCACATAACCGCAATTATGCGGAGCCCACGATTATGCGGAGTGTGCGGCCGTTCAATCCGAGACCCACTTCGTTATCAACAGTTTAGTT
>NZ_JCAMOP010000071.1:0-22615 GCF_059512345.1 Bradyrhizobium sp. Unk1 | reverse complement strand
AGCCGTCGCGGCGCTTAACCCGGCGACGGCTTTTCGCTGACGCCATCAGGACGTGCTTGTTCAGTGAACGGTCAAGCCGCGCTGCTTCCCCTGTTGACCCTTGGCTGAACAACGCTGAGCCAATTCGGATGTTGGCTATCGGCTGCGAACCTGACTCGGGGCCACCTTTGCCTCGACTGCCGCTTACGACCCGTAGCAGACGCGCGTCCGTCAATCAGACGCCGCCAAACTTGGATGGATCATCGTAGGCAGGAGGATCGTCGTGATCGGTCCGCAGACCTCCCGCAACGGAATCGTCGCGATAGATGCGCACGCCGCCCGGAGTGATATATGGACCAGATGCGGAATCGTTGAGCGGCGGAATTTCATCAGAGCGACGGACTTTGATGGAGATAGACGGGATCGAATTGCCCCAACTCCTCCAACTTGGCTTTCTCAAGCAAATGGAAGTACTTTCGCTCAGTCGCTATCAGGCCTTCGCGCCGAAGGTGCTGAAGGACGCGGTTGACGTGGACGGCGGATAGTCCAAGGCAGTCCGCCAATTCGACCTGAGTAATCGGCAGTTCGAATGAGCCGTTTTCGGTGCGGCCGATCAATTCAAGCCGCTCATGCATCTCTGCAAGCAGGTGTGCCATCCGTGGAAGGGCGGGCCGGCATGCGACGTTGACTATCCAGTCCCTGAAAATAGCGGAGTCAATCAAGGTCTCGCGCCAGAGCGCCGCCGATATATTCGGACGTTGTTGGATCAACTCGCTCAATGCATCGTGCTGGCTGAAACCGAGAGTGCATTCAGTATGGGCTGTTAGATCATGGTCCATGACGTGCAGGTGCAGACTTTGTAGGTCTGGGATTTCTCCGGGAATGTGAAGCGAGAGACTTGCCTCTTTCCGTCCGGCGTAAGCTTCGACCGGAAGGCAAACCCATCGACGATCAGGCAGGATTGCGAAGGCCTATCCCCGTCGCGCACGATAGGATGGTGCGCGACGACGCGCTTGCTCTGGATAGGCAATTGCTCAATCGCCAGGATATCGCCCTGAGTGAGCCGATTGGTTTTTTTGAGCTTTAGAACGAGCGCAGCCGTGACGGTACCGGGCATCGCACACCTCTTTCGCACATGAGGAAGTTTGAGCCGGAATGGAATCTGCGATCCGACCTAAGGCGGGAGCACAAAACTCTCAGCCACCGGCAACGGGCCTCGACCGGTGATCAAGGACAATCATAGGTTAAGGGATATGTTCCTGGTGCTACGTATAGTTAAGGGGCGGAAAGCTGCTCGATTTCGCTGCGCGTGGAGTGGCGAGGTTCCGGGCTGCCTTGAGGAATTTCTTCAGCGCCACGTGGGCGAGACCGCCATCCAGCTCATGCTGCCCATTGGGTGATCGACCGGGCGCGCGAGTTCTGCTCAAGCACCCGAGTTTGTTTCCTCAATTTGATCTGGCGCCCCGACGATCCGCGATCCCTGATTTCTATCCTCGCCAATGGGTGAAGTTAGCGACGACCAAAGCGTGGATCATTGCACTCATGCCAAGCGCCTCAGAGAGCGCGCCGAGGAATTCCGCCATACGGCCGAAGCCATCGCGGAAAAACAAACCAAAGACAGCTTCTTTAAGTTGGCGCGTTCCTATGACGCCTTGGCTGAGGCGGAAGAAGTGGCTGGATGGTCCCGAACGGGGCCGGGATTTTTGCTCCCGCCCACCGGAGCCCTCATCGGCGCGGTGGATCACCGAACGCGTTCGCGTGAGATGTTTTCCGGGGGGAGAGGACCACCAAATGTTCAATTGTGTACCAAAGTGAACGCACCAACCTGCGCCGATGGGTCTACAGTTCGTGGTTTGAAGGGGAGGCATCATGAGCATCCGATCACTGTGCTGCTTCGCGTTCTTCAGTATTGTGGCCGCGTGTCCTCTCGGTGTTGTCGTTGCCCAAAACCTCCCTCCGGAACTTGAGGCCTGCCGCACAACTGGACTCATCGCGCTGAAAGAACGCAGTCCCGCGATAAAAGATATCTCGTTTGACGTTGATGGAATGACGATTGCAAAGGCCAATACAAAAGTCGAGGACACGATCATTCGCACCATCGTGATCGGGGATGCCTATCTTGAAAAAGGTAAGAACGACACCCGTCGGACTTTTCTTTGCCTGATCGGCGAAAAAGGCAAAGTGCTCCTCACATTCTTTACGGACAAATGATGCAGCGTCCAGAGCCATCCGGATGCTCAATGCTCAGGATTTGCCGCTCGGACGATACAACTTCGCGGCGCGGATGACGTCGCCGCCTGATCGGGGGGCGTTCGGCCCCCGCGTCCTCCTACGGAAGGACAGATGACGGCGGCAAGGCCGCAGACGTTTGTGTAAAAGTCCCAGCCCGCGGACAGGGGGGTGCTCACGAGCTGGGGTACATGCAGGGGTGCCCTGTTAGGGCAGGGCATCAGGTAAACTTGGCCGGTCTTGAGCCGGGATAATTTCAGCTTATCTTTCGGCCGATGTTTCAGCTTTCATTGCCGACTAAACGGGACCGGGTTCCGACTGGCTCCATGAGGTCAAATACGACGGCTATCGCTTGCCGGTCATCCGCGAGGGCGACCGGGTGCGTCTGATCACGAAGGGTGGGGCGGACTATACGAAGCGGTTCCCGTGGATTGTCGAGGTCGCGCGCAAGCTCAGGCAGACCCCGTTCGTGATCGATGGCGAGGCGGTGCTCCTGGGTTCTCCGACGTGCCGATCGTACTGGCTATGCTGGGTGCGTGGCGCTTTTTGGGTTCGCGGTGTTCTAACCTCAGCTATCGTTTAATCCACACTTGATTTGGATCAACGGCACGCGAGCGTGAAAACGAAAAAGCATTGTCGGTCGGTGACGGTAAGTCGGGGCCCTCCGGTGATGATTGAAGAGATCCTTTTTTACGCGATGGTGCTCACCGCCATTGGTTTTTTGTGGTTGTGGTTCATCGAGCAGAAGAAAAAGCGAAAGGCGCTTCGGCACCAGGAGATTGACGACCTCCGCGACCGATAGTCCTCTGCCTAAATTGCGCGTGCTTTCGCGGGCGAGATTCTACGTGATGCCTCGATAGCCCGGCCAGCTCGCCCACCGCTCTGCCGCATCGGCGATCTCGTCGGGCGAATTGATCTGCAATCGCGCAAGCAACCGGGCTCTCTGCTCGGACACTTGCTTGGCGGTGCCGCCGAGCCGCTCCGCAATCTGCGCGTCCGTCTTCCCGGCAGCCAAGCGCCTCAATAATCGCTTCTCACGCGGACTAAGCAGGTCGCGCATCGGACTATCCCTGATAACCACGCGCATTTTGCAGCGCCTTCAGCGCGCGACAGCCCCAAAGCGTCCGGGAGGCCGGGAGGCGGGGCGGACGTTGGGGCCGCGAGCGCGCCGCTTGCCCAGCGCACCGAAGCGAGCATGTCCCACCACCCTCTGTCCATCTGTTCACTTGTATACCCAAGGCGTCCCGGCCAGGTCTATTCTCATCCGGCGAGGGCCGCCGTGAACGAGCGAATGTTCATCGTGCTAATTATCTTGGTGGGCATGACTACACCGGCATTGATCATCCTTGCACTGCTCTATCGCTAACGAAGCGCGCGACGGCCCCACGCGTCTCCGGGGGCTTTTGGGACAAAGGAGGCCGGGACGGTGGGGTCGCGAGCGCGCGGCTTGTCCAGCGCACCGACGCCATCCTCCGCTTTCGGCGCGCTCGCGCGCTAACAAATGATACGTCGCCACATTAAATTCCCGGGTAGCCTGCCTCCAACACATCTTCAGTAGGAACGCTGGCTCTCGACCAGGATTGGCATCGCGCTTCGGGCCAGTATCACAACGTTTGCTCGAAGTGCGGCTCCAGCTAGCAGCAGGCACCGTAGGCTGGGGCCGCCCTTTCAGCAGGCGGACGTCATGACCGTCCCGAAACTTCGGAAGCAGAGATGACTTACACCATCGGATTTCGGAAGCGAAGCAATGTCGCGGTTTTAACCACCGAAGTGCCGACGGCCAACCATGCGCTTGCAGTCATCGCAACCGTCGAACAGTCCGTGGGCAAGCTCGACTTCATCAGGTCGCCGCAGGAAGGCGAGATCGGCATCGAAATGCTTAGAGTGTTGGCAAAACAAGAAGCCGAGGAAATGTCTCAGACACCCGTCTGAAACAATCTGTCGTCGGTGCGCGGGCGCACGCTCTGACGACCAGCGCTTGGTTGCGGATGCCGCTGGTGATCAGCGCCTCGATTTCGCGGTCTTCTTTTTTGCTGATGTTTTCGAGGTCTTCTTCGCGACCTTCTTTTTAGCGACCTTCTTTGATTTCCTGGGCGCAGCGTTCTTGGCCGACTTCTTTGCGGACTTCTTGGTAGATTTCTTTTTGATGGCTTTGTTGACTGCTTTCTTCTTCGCGGCAGCGTTGGCGACTGTTGTCGCCACCTTCTTGACTGACTTGGGGATGCGTCTAGCCGCCGCCTTTTTTGCTTTGTCCGCCACCGTTTTCACGGCGGTCTCGGCCAGCACTCCGGCCGCGTTGGCAGCAAGGTCGGTCATCTGGTCGATGATCGGCTTCTGCTCAGAAGAGTTTTTGGCCTGACCTTGAGGGGGGTGCTTTTCGGTGTCCATGGGGCGTCCTCCAGAATCGCTATATTAGCTCAATTCCCTTCAGTCAGCGCTCCGTATATGGGACGCTCCCTTCGTTCTACGGTCGCTCACTTGCCCATCTTTAGGAACGTCCGGCCGGGTGCAGGGTTTCCCCGAGCCCCACACAAGGGGCGGCTCGACCAAGGACTCGCCTCAGCGCGCTTCAGGCAAGGGCGCGCTAAGGTTTTTTCTCGGTCACCCATGCACTCGTCACAATCGGCCGCGTCGCGATGTCAATAGGAACGCCGCCATCCTTTATGTCGTTGTCGGAAGACTTGGAAACCAAAGGGAGACGACGTTCATGAAGAAAATTGCTATGGCCTCCGCCTGCATTTTCGCGCTCGCAACAACGGGCGCATATGCGCAATCCAACCAGCCCGCGCCGGGCGCCTCCGGGCAAGGTGAAGTCGGCCCCTCGTCCGCCGGCAAGAAGAAGACAACGACCGGCGCTTCGAGTATGAAGAACCAAGCTGGAGACAGCATGGGACGGCAGCCAACGGCTGGCGGGTCCAACACCAACAATATGGGCAGCCAAGCGGGCGGTGGGGCCGGTGGAGCTGGCGGATCCGGCGGGAAGTAAAGCCGCGGCGCGCGGCCGCTTAGCAAAGGGCGCGACGCATCCTCCGTCCCGATGATTGAGTCAATGCCGCCGGAAATCTTCGTTGCGGAGCAGCTTGATAATTTGGCGCTGGGTGTCGATCTCCGCCTGTAGCAGAGCCATTTCTCTGCCCGTTCTCAGCCCGCAGGGTCTTGCGCCACCGACTCGCCGGGGGCGTGTTTCAACAGACCTCGCCCATGAGCAGTATCTCCGATCGGAATTCGAGCGAGCGCTGCTAAGGTCAAGATCAGAGCACGGACCACGTCCGATTGAGCCACGGGGCCGCCGCCCTAAGCGGCGGGCCCGCCCCTGGGCAGGACTAATAGGCGCGCCGCACCATTCGGGGCCGCGAGGGCAGTCTCGGAGAAACCCGGTTTGCAAGCGCGATCACTGCGGCTTCGTCGGTTTCAAGCGCGATCTTCTGGGCAAGCATCACGTCGCAAGCTGCCAGGGGCCGTTCAGGAACGAAACACCACCCCGTCTTGGCTTCCATTTCTTCATCTAGCTCCCAAATATTGCTCATGGTGCCCTGATGAATTCGGTATCGTCGGCCGGTGTCAGAGCCGGTGACTTCGAAGTAATCATTGGCGTCAAACTGCGCACGTTGATCCGGAGACAACCATTCGCGGAGGAGACGACGCGCACGCGCTTCAGGCCCATTTTCCTCGATGAAGCTCCGATAGAGCGCACGGAGAGCGCGCAAACGCGCACTGCCGGCACTATTTCGTCTGAACAAGAACATTTTGGGCGCGGCGACGCGTCTATCTGCCGACGAGGCGCGGATAGAAAAGCGTTTCCTCCACCGTCGGATCAAATGTCCGTACGACGTTTAGATCGCCAGCCGCTGTCCGAGTAGCAGCGGTAAATCCTCGGCCGGTTAGCTTCTTGAAGCGCTCCTCAGCCTCGGCCAGCTGCTTGCGGTCGTCTTGCTCAAAAAAATGTCTGCTGTCGCCTGTGCGGTCCATTACAATCTGGGTAGCCATGGAAGGAAACTCCGCTTCCTAGCCTTTGATGAGCTAGCCTCTGTGAGCAAGAACCTCGCGCCGCCGAATAGTGTTCCTAAATTTCGGTGTGCCTTCCCAGCGATCAGCCGCCGGTCTAACGGCCGAAATCGACGAAAACCTGATCCTCCGCGATCTGAGGCGGTCGCTGACTAGCGCTCTGTCCTCATATACGGACTGAACTCAGGCGTCGGCTGCAAATCCGGAGCGGCATTCCAGGAGAGCGGCGCTTCACCTCGCGGATGCCGGCACCGTGTTTGCGAATTACCGAAGACGCTCCAGATAAATACGCTCGATACGATCGAAACGGCGAGCAGGAGCAAAAGGTCACGGACCATGATGTCCTCCCTTTCGCTAATGGGGGAATAAGCCCAACGTTCCTAGACGAGCCATTCGTCGCCGGCTGCTACCGGCGCTTATCAATCCAATGACCCAGGTCGGGCTGGCCGAGGCTCTCCCGTTCGTCCTGGACGAAATTCGGGACGAGCAGCCCGTCCCACCGTCGCAGGATCATGAAGCGGAGACAGCGGGAGGGAGGGCGCGATTAGTGAGTGCTTGGCGCTGATATCAGATCCACCATATCCGCGGAGCGCCAAGCCTAAGGCGCCGGTAAGCAGCAGCAGTGCCGAGACGATGACGGCGAGAAACATGCGGTCCATGGTGCGCGCTGCCCTTGGAGGCAATCGCCCACCGGGGGTCGCCTCACATGCCGATCGGATGTCAGCATAAGAGCCAATGATCATCCGGCTGCAACCGTTCCTGCCGCGTCACCAAAACCAGTCGGCCAGCTGTGACAATGACTGGGCCTCCGCGCTACGCCAGGGTGACCCTCCGGCCAGGACGGCGGCGTCTTTGTTCACCAGGCAAAAGCCGGCCCCAGCTACGGGGGCGGCTGGGGACGTTGGGGACTGCTCCGGTGTCGCAGGGGGCTAACAGCCAGAGCACAGCAACAATCCCGTCGCTTTTTGTTCCTGAGGCTATGGCGATAGGCCACCGTGAATCGGCTGGCTTTGCAGTAAAGAACTTGGCGAACATGCTATCCCTGGTAGCGTTTCAGTTGCCGCACTGGCTGATGATCGCAGGGGCGTCCCTGGTGGTTGCCGGCTTCGTAGGGGTACTTGTTACCGGAAGGAAGGCGGAAGAAGCTGACGCCTCTCCTCCCAGCCAGGGGAGCAATACTCCGCGCGAGCAGGCACCTCCCTCGCCAAAGCTCTTCAATTCTGAGAAAAAACCGGCCCGAGGCGCCGGGGGATGAATTCTGTCGGGCACCTCCGTCCCTTGGTGGCGTTCTCTCACCAGGGAAGGGTAGCAATCACGTAGGCGGCTATCGCTAGAAATGAAACCCAAGCCAGCGATACCATCCGAGACTTACCGTCAGAAAACATATCGTCCCCACGCGGTTAGTTCTGCCCCGAAAGCGATCGGATCACCCACGTCGTCGCCATGACGTTGAAGATTGTTAGCGCGACAAAACTTATGCAACCTATAGTGATGGCTCCGCAGGCGGAGCCGGTAGCGGCGAGGGGGCTTGGGGTGCCGGATCGGGCGGCGGCGGAAGAGCCCAACGATCTGCTGGACTAACCCCGCGTATCCAGCGAAACACCCAACAACGACGCCTTCACCATCGTAGCGCCTGGGGTTCGCTTCAATTTCTTTGCGATCCTCTCAACACCGGCCTTTTGCTTCGCGAGTGACTTCAGCGTCTTCACATCATCCTTCGTCCATAGGTGGCGAACGGTCTTCTTCTTCTTGGCCAACACATTCTCCATAAATTTCGTTGGCCTTTTAGCATGCGATGCGAGGGGCGCAACCCCGCGCGATCTGCAGTCACCATCGACTATCGGACGGGATCGGGCGCTTTGTGACGCGCTTGGTCGATCAGCGCCTCCACTTGCCGCAATATGTGCGTAACAACCGCTTCGAGTCCCGCCGCCGATGGATGAAAGCCGTCCCTCAGCTTCAGCTGTGCATCGTCCACAAACGCATCGACGCCGGGTAAAAGAGCACCGTGTGCTCGCTGGCGAGATCGGAGAACATTGCTGCAAAAGTCCTCCTCTGGGTCCGCGCTCCGCAAAGAAGCACGGGAATGTGCCGGGATCCCAGCTCTTGCAGAATTGCCGCGAGCGCGGTGCGAGTAACATCTGCATCCGTGCCCCTGATCATATCAACCGCACCTAGCTGTAAGATCACCGCATCGGTATCGTGGGGGACCGATCGTTCCAATCTGGCAAAGCCCTTTGCCGCCGAGTCCCAACCCACGCCGGCATTGATGACCGTGACCGCTTGACCTTTGGCCTTCAAAGCAAATTCAAGTCTATCGGGAAACCTGCGGCCCTCTGGGAGCCAGCCACCGGAAGTGAATCCATCTCCGAGCACGACGAGTTTGATCACCCTTCCATCGGCGCGAGCGTTCTGGTTCGTTGGCCACGACAGCACTAAGCAAATTGCCGTGGCGACAATCATAACAAAGCGAAGAATCACTCCGGCGAGGCTTTTCAATTGTGATTTCATCGCGCCTCCTAATCGTAGTGAGCACGCGCCCGCGGTTCGACTCTGAATGACGTCAGCAGCTTGATGCTTCCGCCGTGCTCTCTAGCTTTATATCCCGACGGAGGACGCCCAAAAAACCATGAACTATATCAGACAACGCCACTTACCGAAGGGGCAGCTCGGGCCAGAAGCTGAGTGAATGCTCGCGCAACGCGAGCAGTTGTCACGCAGAATCGCGCCTTACGTTTTGCCGTGACACAGCTCGAGCACCAAGAGCGTACCGCACAACACCCTCAGGGGGTGACCGCTCAGATTGCAGCCCCAGCCAGCAACAAAGCGATGCCAAGTGCAACCAGCGCAAGTCCGGGCCAATTCGATTTGATCCCGAAGCCGCTCGCCGGTCGTTCAGGTTCCAGGGTGTCACCGGGGCGCTCAGGGCGCAGTCGTCTTCTGCCACTTAGTCGGCCTCGCCAGATCGGCTGATATGCCATCTGGAGCACGCCTCCGAAAACAAGGAGCACACCCAGCCATATGAATGTCATGCTCGTCTCCGCACCAATGAATGCGCCCAAACGCGAATCCCGGTGCCGCTCTTTGGGTGCACGTCTGGAACAGTGGACCCCTTACTTTTGTTCAATCGCCAGAGTCTAACTCAAGGGAGAAGGGCTATGATTGCTGACAGACTTATGATGTTGGGTGCCGTGCTCGCCCTCAGCGCCAACTCCGCGTATGCCGGTCCCTGCAACACGGCGAGCCGCGACGCGGGCTCTGGGAACGTGCCGGGCTATGCCGGACAAACAATCGGTTCCACCGCGACAGACTCGAAGGAGCATCCGCCGACATCTTCGATGAATAAAGCCTCAGAGCATACAGCAACGTCGTCGGAAGATGCTCAGCGCCAGATGCAGAGCCAGCCGACCGCTGCCGAACAATCAAAGGCGACCCACCCCGCACCCTCTGCCCAGTCACCGGATCGAACGGCAGGCACCGTCGAGCAGACCCGCCCCGCGCCCACGGAACAATCAAAGAAGGCGACGGCCGGTGCGGCCGAGCCCGCGCCGTCCCAGAAAAAGGTAACGGCGGCCGACCAGGACTGCGAGTAAGCGCGGGGGTCAATGGCTTCAAGAGGGAACACTGGCTAAACGGAAGTGGTCCTCTGCACCACTGGACCGGGCCGGTGCCGATTGCTTCCGCTTCCGGTCCGAGGTTGAAGTCGATCGGCGCACGTTGGCTGCAACCCATGACAGCCTTATGCGGTCACCGACCGCACAAGGGCGTGCCGGTGCCGACTGGAACGCTCGCGCGATCTTGCCGTCCGTGCCAAAGCCGACGACGTGGAAGACTTCCTTCCCGATGTCGATGCCGATCGGGCCAGCGGCTGTCTGGTGGTGTCCATGGGATGTTTCTTCGGATGCTGCGGGGTAGTCTTTCCAGACTATCCCCGCGGAGGAAGCAGCCAGTCCATCCCATTAGCGGACCTTGCGACGCGTTGGTTGGTCGTCTCAGGAGTCGCGATACCCGGTCAGTTGTGCTGACTTTCGGATGAGCCGGAGATCATATAGTTTCTTTAATGCTGCTCATTGAGATGGGACATGCCGGCATCTCCGTTTTAGCGAATGGCAGCGCGATTGCCGTCCGCACGCATCGCCCTCTCAACGAAACCGACAGTCTCTTTGTGCGGTCACGAGGACTAACCGCGCGCACGGCACGCGAAGAGGGAAGGCCGCCGGGGCTGGCTGAGTTGGCGGGCCCTACTTTCAGCTAAGCAGCCACAAAGCGAAAGAAGCGCTCCCGTCCAATGTCGTGATCGAGCTTTGGGTACGGCTGAGACTGCCGTCGGGAAAGCCGGCGGCCGATTTAAGTTGTCTCGGATTGATCTGTAGCAAATGCTGACACCGGACGAAAGACTATACTGGAGACTGGTTTATGGAGCTCTGCCATGATCATAGAGCGCTTATCCCAAGAGCATCTCAACATTGAGAAGCTGCTGGCCATCCTCGAGCGGGAACTCGAGGTATTCGACCGCGGGGACCGTGCTGACTACGAGGTCATTCACGCGGTTATCAGTTACTTCGAAGTCTACCCGGAAGTTTATCATCATCCCCAGGAAGACTTGGTATTTGCCAACCTGAAGGCGCGAGATCCAGCTGCTGCTGCGAAGGTTGGCGATTTAGCTCGCGAACACCTGAAAGGGGCCCAACTTTTACACCGCGTCGCTCGTGCGGTCGACGGCGTTCTCGCGGATCGTGAGATTCTGCGCGAAGATGTGGATCTCATCGTTCGGGATTTTATCGCGCACGAGCGCCGTCACATGATGATGGAAGATCGCGATTTCTTTCCCGTGGCACTCAAGGTTCTCAAGCCTCAAGATTGGACTGAGATCGCTTCGGCCGCAACGAGTCACAATGACCCGCTGTTCAGCGACGTTGCCGAGGAGCGGTTTGACGCGCTGCGCGCACATATTTTGCGGCTTGAGCAGGAGGCTGACGCGGAGCGTAAGTAATCGCTATGGCGTCGCGCCGTGCATTGTGCCGCGCGACGCTGAGGACGCTGAGGTCAAGCGTAAGGCAGAGTCAGAATTGAGCTGTGCCTTTGCTTGCGCGCTCACATACGCTTGCGGCCCGAAGCAGGAGGCTATGATGCCGCTCCACACCGACAATCTCGAATCGACCATGCGGTACGCATTGCTGACAGCGCGTGCTATAGCTGTCTGTCCTTTCCATCCAGAGGTGATGATCCGCGTCGGAGACGACGACGCGGAAACACATGCTTATTACCGCGCCAGAAGCATCACCAAGAGTGATGGCACGTGCTGGGAGCGTGAAGATCTCATGGAGGAGATTGTGCGCCAACTCACGGATGCGGCCGACGGCGTGTGTCCTCGGTGTGCGCAGCTGGTTGCTTCCCATAACTGACGGGCCGCGCCGTCAGGACACCGGAAAGGGAAAACCGAGGCAAAGAATCTTAGTGTTGGCTAGCTGACAGCACTTCGGTACACCCTGATGCTCGTTCACGCTGGTTGGCTTTCGGCAGGATCGCAGCAAGACAAACTTCACGATGGCCGGCCTTCATGGAGACTGCTGCCCGCGATAAGTAACATTCAATTGTGATCCGAGGTTCCCGCGTTAGCGCGTGGAACTTGTGTTCACTAGGGCACAGACCACGGAACTGCTCGCGCGTTAGGCTGCAACAACTCAAACCCAACGGTTAGGACCCGTAAGATCGAGGTGTGTCATGCAGCGACGCCGTCGTTTTAAACAACCTGTGTCCCTCGAAGAACGTCTTGCACGCTTAAGAGAGCTAGCCAAGAAGCTCCCTGCCGGCATCGAGCGAGAAGCTCTCCTCCGCAAGGCCAGACAGGCCGAGACCGGCTCGCACTTGAGCGAATGGTTGAGATCACCCGGACTGCAGCCGCCAGAATAGCAACACGCGAACATTTCTTCTATGCTCTCCCTCGACTGAGGGCGGCTTATGACCCGGTACTACTTCGACATCCGGGACGACACTGGTTTGTACCCGGACGAGGAAGGTCTGGAATTCGACACTCAGCAAGAGGCCGAGGTCGAAGCTGCTAGGTCGCTTGCGAACTTGGCAAAGGACTTTGCCACCATACGGCAGGACGTTTCCGTGGAAGTGAGGACAGAAGTTGAGCGGGTGTTTCAAGCCGCATTCATTTTCGGCAGAAGTAGGACGAAGCAGTAAGGACGTTTCTATTTGCGAGTCAGCAGATCTTCCCCGGGCGGCATCAGCTTCACGTAGGTGCCGCTTTCATGCTTCGATAACCAGCCGCGCTCGATCGCGTATTTGAGCCCGGCACCGAACTCGCTGCCACTGCCCTTCAGATTGAACATAAACGGGGCGTTGATCCGCTCGATGTAGATGCGACCGTCCTGCACGGCCTCGACGCTCGCTGCGAGCTCGACGAGCTTGCGAGCGGCCGCTTCCGGGTCCGCAAAGGGTCGTTCTTCGGCATGCTTCATCGGCGTATCCCGTCGGCCGCCTGCGCGGCGGTGATAGCTGCGCGGTGCTGGGAGCTCTCAGCCGGTTTCCAGCTGTCGAATGTGGTCCCGCAGACGCAGCGCATCAGCGTGTTTCTGATCTCGCTGTCGAGCTTCTCGCCCCGTGCGCGCTTACCGCTTTGGTGCCGGCCGGGATGGAGGCCGGGATAAAACCCGCACGACCAGCTCCACTGGTCGGTATGGATGGGCACGCCTGCGCGTTCTCCGATGGTGCCCACGCGAACGTCGTCGAAATAGATTTGCCAAGAGTCTCCTGGTACGAATTGTCGCAGCGGCGGCGGGTGAGGGGCATGCTCGAAAAATAGAGGGAAGTCGGTCAGGGGGCTAGCCGCTGTATTTTGGTGGCTCTCGCCATGCTGGCGCGATCTCTAGGTCAAGCCGAGTGCTCGCAGCAGTCAGATCGAAACTTCGCTTTGCCTGGGACGCCCCCTAGGCAAAACGCACCGCGCGCGTCGACCAAGATCGCCACGTGTGATTGTGCAACTGCCCAACTTACAAGCGGTTGTATGAGGACGACTGGCTGCCATAATTTGCCTCAACAGGCATCCACTTTGGATAGTCCAAAAAAGTGGTGGTGGGAATGGTGCGTACTGGGGCTTCTAAAACTTCGACAGTTTGGTCGGGAGAGGACGAAGAGCGGCTTTTACAGATGAAGGCGAACGGGGCGTCATTCAAAGACATTGCAGCCGCACTCGGCCGGAGCCAGGCGTCAGTCGAGTCTCGCTTTTCGATATTGAAGAAACGCGACCGTAACGAGGCCGTCTGAGATCTATATGGCGTGTCGCTGGTTCACGCAGAACGGTAGCGATGCCGTTCGCAACATCTCAAACGCGTTGAACGACTTTGCTATCTCGCCGGGCGTCGGACCGGCTTGGCGTCTCGCAGCGGGGCTAACAGACGACATCGTTCGTTCCGTCATATCGTCGGCGCACTGGATCCGGCATGCACACCTTATTCGGCACCGATATGAGCGCCTTTCTCAGCCACCGAACGCTTCATCAGCAGCACGGCGAGCAGCGGCGCCAGCGTCACCGCGGCCAACGACCAAAAGACATCGAAATAGGCAAGTGACGATGCCTGCTGCTGCCGCAAATTTTCGAGTGCCTGAAAAGCCAGTTGCTGTGCTGCAGACGGATCGCCGTTCTGCTGCAGGAAAATGCCGTAAGCTTGATCGAGGAAGGAAGCTACGCTTGCGTTGAAGGAATCCAGGGACTCCCCGAGCCGCAGGGTGTGGAATTGATCGCGGCGCTCCTGAATTGTCTGTGCCATCGATGTCCCTACGCTGCCTCCCTCGTTGCGCAGCAGACTTAGCAAGCCGACGGCCGCTCCCCGCAGCGATGGCGGGATATAGAGATAGGCCGCAACATTCGCAGGCGCGAAGCACATTGAAAGTCCGAACACGAGCATCACCCGAGGCCAGACCACCTGGCCGGGGCTGATGTCGAGGTTCATCTGCGACATCCAATAGTTTCCGGCCGCCATGATTAGCAGGCCGGCGGCGAGCAACCATCGGGCATCGGCGCCGCGGCCGAGGGCCCCACCGACGAACGGCATGGCCAAAAGCGCAGCAAACCCGGCCGGCGACATGACGAGCCCCGCGCTGAGAGCGTCATAGCCGAACAGGGATTGAAGCAGCGCCGGCAACGATGTGCTGGCGGCGTAAAGGACCGCGAAAGCGCAAAAGATGATGAAGCAGCAGGCAGCGAAATTTCGCTCTCGCAGAGGTCGGAAATTGACCACAGGGTTAGGGTGGCGCAACTCCCAAAATATCAGCGCCGTCAGACCCACCACGCAAAGAATCGCGAGCGTCTGCACCCGCAAGAATGGATCGCCCAGCCAGTCCCACTCCTGTCCCTTGCTGAGCAGCACCTCCCAGGAGACCATGACGATGACCAGGAGTGACAGGCCTAACCCGTCAAAACGCAGCGGCTGCCTTCTCAAGTCCGCGCGCTCCCTTACGAGATAATCCGGATCGCGTAGCAGCGCGTAACACGCGCCAAACGCGATGAGGCCCACGGGGACGTTGATGTAGAACACCCATCGCCAAGAATAGCTGTCCGTGATCCAGCCGCCCAGCGTCGGACCGACGACCGGCGCTAAAAGGGCCGCCAAGCCGAAAAGCGTCATCGCAATGCCCTGCTTCTCTACCGGAAAGGCGTCCAGCAGGACGCCCTGGCTGGAAGGCTGAAGCCCACCGCCTGCCAGCCCCTGTATGACGCGAAATACGATCAACTGACCGAGGCTGGTGGCCATTCCGCATGCGCCGGAGGCAAGGGTAAAGACGGCGATCGACAGCAGGAAGTAGTTGCGGCGGCCAAGGCGCGCCGACAGCCAGCCGGTGATCGGCAGGATGATGGCATTGGCGGCGAGATAGCTGGTGATGACCCACTCACCGTCGTCGACGGTGGCCGACAGGCCACCGGCGATGTAGCGCAGCGCGACCACGGCAATGGTGGTGTCCAGCACCTCCATGAAGGTCGGTATGATGACGATGCCGGCGACCAGCCACGGGTTCACGTCGGCCCGGGGTCTGGAGGGTGAAAGTGCCAACTCTGTCATTTGTCGACACCCCGTTGGCTGGCAATCGAAGCGGTGGCCGGTGATTACCGGTCAAGGTCCTTGAAGAAACTTCCCGGCATTGGGGCCGCTCAGCGGCTTATTGAGATAGACGTAGGGGACAACCGATGCGCCAATGAACAGCGGCTTCTTGTCCGGATCGTAATCCTCAAGCTCGATCCGGACCGGCAGCCGCTGGACGATCTTGATGAAGTTGCCCGTGGCATTCTGCGGCGGCAGCAAGGCCAACGTCGATCCGGTCCCGATGGTAAAGCCGGTGATGCGGCCACTGAATACCTGTTTGTCACCATACATGTCGAGGTAGAGATCGGCAGCCTGACCGATGCGCAAGTCGCGCAGTTGCGTCTCCTTGAAATTTGCATCGACCCATATCTCCCTGAGCGAGCGGATCGCCATTAAGCTCTGCCCGACCTGAATGTTATTGCCCGGGTTGACGTTCCTGCGTGTGACGACGCCGTCAATCTCCGCGACGATGTCACAATAACGAAGGTCGAGTTCAGCCAGGGCAAGGTCGCGCTTGGCGGTTTCGAGTTTGGCGTCGGCCTGCTTGACCGCCGGCGCTTCCGCCGCCAACCGATCAAAGGTGCGGTTGATGTCGCCCTGGGAATCGAGCTTTTCGAACTCTTCAACCATCTGGTTCGGCGGCTGATTGTAGGAATGGAGAACGCCAAGCTCAGCCGCCGTCTGTATCAGCGCTGCCTGCGCCTGCAGGACCGAAGAAAATGTCTGGTCGAGATCGGGCGGTACCCGGTCGAGATCCGCGCTGTCTTCGGGCTCCTCCTGCAGGCCCAAGGAGACACGGATCTGGTTCGTATCCGCCAATGCCTGGACAACCCCTGCCTGCGCAATCGACAACGATGCCTGACGCTGGTCATAGAGCTCGCGGCTCGCCGTATCAGATTCGACCAGCTTCGACGTCCGGTCGAACTCCTGCAGCGCCAGCGTCAGTGTGGCTTTCGCCTTCTTGAGCGCGGCAACCCGGGCATGCAGCAGGGCGATCTGGTTTTTGACATTCTCTATTGCCTGTTGCAATTGCCAGCGCCGGCTCCTGGCCTGCGCCTCGACCCCGCGGACCGCGGCCTTGGCCGCCTCGAGATCCGCCTGTGCGGTATCGACAGCCGCCCTTTTTACGGCGACCGCGTCCCGAAATGGCTCTTTGTCCAGTTCAACAAGGAGATCTCCTTTGTGCACGCGGTTGTTGTCATCCACCACAACCCGGGCAACCTGGCCGCGGACGCGGGGTGCGACGAACGTCACGTGGCCATTGACGAAGGCATCATCGGTCGAAACCGTGCTGAGTGCGAACCGGACCCAGGGAATGCCGTACACCACGGCCGCAATGACCAGAGCGCCGAGCACGCCGAGCAGTAACATTCGTCGCGGTGTGTACTCTTGATGCGCTGGTGGGACGGCCTTCGGTGTAGAATCTGTCGGCCGTAATTTGCCGTCGCGATCGACCGCATCACCTGCTTGAGCTACCGCGGGTGCGTCGACCGAACCTGACTCGCTTCTATGCTCCGACACCTCGGGAGGCATTGGGATAGCGCTCCTAACGATCGTCTCTCAATGCAATCGGGCCGATTTGATCGCCGACACTCGATTTCTCGCCGTCGCTTGGGGCGGGGCTTGACCGGCGGCCGGTACCCTCTCAGCTTAACACGTATTCAACCTATCGGAACGGGCCGTCTCTCAATTCTTACTTATGACACCGGGGGCAAATGCGGACGCTAACGGCATATCGGAGAAACGGGTAACGCCGGAACCAGAGACCGAATACGGGCCCATTAGCCGACATCAGACGCGGCCGGCAACGCTCGCAAAGCATTTAACCGGCCCCGCAAGTCCATGTTCTGGCTTAGCCAATACAGAGCTTAAGAAGGTGACCGAGGGAAACCGGACCAGCGCCGGCCGCAATAAAATAAAGCAGTATCAATGCCTACATCAACTCCGGCTGATAAAGCCAATCGTCGACACGATCTGCCCTGTCAATCGGTTGTAGAGCGATCAGAAAGAGAGATCTTAATCTCGATAGCGCCGTAATGATGTCTTCGACGTTGCCGTCTGCAAAGTATTCCTGCTCAGGATCAGCGCCCATATGCTGGAAGGGCAGGACCGCGACCGAGCTTCGATCAGGCAGTACCAGAGGCTCATTCAGTTTGGACTGATGAATAACGCTTGCAGAGGGCGCCGCTTCTTTCCTGACCGTATAAAGTCGCACGGTTTGATCGATGTTTTTAAGTGGGCGTTCGCCTAAGTCGTCGAAGGTGAAGTTGGTCTTGCCGCGAACCTGCTCCTAGGCACTTGCTGAAAGGCATACGCCACCAGGTTCGCATTCGTTCTCAACGCGCGTGGCAACGTTGACGCCGCCGCCAAAGAACGTTGCCATCAATTATGATGTCACCAATGTTGATGCCAATCCGGAGGACCAGTGCCGGCATGAAGCTTTCATTGTGCTCGGCCATTTTTCCTTGAACGGCCATGGCGTCAACAGCGCAGGCAAACTCAACCAGCAACCGGTGGTCTTGACAATACGGCCCTAATGGCTCGCGATGGCTGGGTCGACGATTTCCCGCCGAATGGTCTTGAGTGCCTGCAGCGTGCCAACCTCGTCTGAGCCCATCAACCGCGAATAACCGGTGACATCAGCTGCCAGTACGGCGGCCAGGCGCCGCTCGACATTCCCACCAGTCACTGCCGGTCACCCGCCGATACTGCTGCAATCGGCGGCCATCACGGGATTGCGAGGTCCATCAGCCCGCTGTCGAGTTCCGGGCGACTTCCCCGTCCGGAATGGTCATAGGCGGCAGTCGAGGCAAAGGCGGCCCCGAGTCAGGTTCGCAGCCGATAGCCGACATCCGAATTGGCTCAGCGTTGCTCAGCTAAGGGCCGATTTTGTTGCAAAAGTCCACCGTGACCGGTGATGTGGTTCGGCCATTTCACTTGGGGTAACGGGGTTTGGTCCCGCGAACCCGACGCTCTCTACGCAACTTTACGCTACGCAGTGCACATAACCTGAGCGGGTGGCGGTCGCGCAACCAGCGATGCGAGCCGCCGTAGGTTCTGAGCAATGGCGGCCAGAGCAAACTCGTCCTGAGCGCCTCGTGGACCACGTAGTCGGAGCCGACCAAGCTTCAGGATACGCTTCAAGTGTGCGAACCTCATCTCGATTTTCTTGTGCTCATGCCGCGACCGTTCGAAGCCCTCGGTGCCAGCCAACGACCGGGCAACGTCTCGGGCACGCTCATGGATATCGCGTGGGATCTTGCGTGATGGTTCCTTTGGGCAGCACTGCGGTTTGAGCGGGCATGCATTGCAGTCGAGCTTGCTTGCGCGATACAGAAGGGTCTTGCCCTCGTGCACGGTACCGCTCGTCCCAAGCCGCTTTCCCCCGGGCAGTGGTAGACGTCGCTGGTCGGGTCATATCGAAAGTCGCTGCGCGAGAAGGTGCCATCATCCCGCTTCGACTTGTCGAGCACGGGGATATGTGGGGCGATGCCTTTCTCCTCGACCAGCCAGTTCAGCATCGGTGCCGCCCCGTAGGCGGTATCTCCGATGAGCCGTCTTCCGTTCGCTCAATCATGGTCTTCGCCGCCCCGACCTCAGCCTGGCGAATGGAGCGAGAGGCCTCGACATCAACGATGACGCCGAACTTCACGTCGATGAGATAATTGTCGGAGTACGCGAAGAATGCCGGTCCCTTGTGAGCTCCGGTCCACTGCGCCGCGGGATCGGATGGGGAGACGAACTTCGGCACGACGTCGCTGGTGGCGGCCCATGCTGTATCGTCGAGGGTCGCCAGATACTCCTTCACCGCGCGGCTGGACCTTTGCGGATCGCGGTCCTTGCGCCAATCCTGACCTGCGATCGAGCGTTGCTTGTTGGCATCCGCCTGGATCAGGCTCGCATCGACCGCAAAGCCATCGCCGCCAACCAGACCGGCCGCAATGCACGCCTCGACAACCCGCTCGAACATGTGGCGAAATACATCTCCCTCGCGGAAGCGCTCGTTGCGGGCGCGCGAGAACGCCGAATGATCCGGGATGGCGTCCTCGATCCCGAGCTTGCAGAACCAGCGATAAGCAAGATTCACCTGCGCTTCACGACAGATCAATCGCTCCGAGCGGATCGCAAAGACATATCCCACGACCAGCATCCGGATCATCAGCTCCGGATCGATCGACGGGCGACCCATGGACGAATAATGAGGTGGCTAGTTCACTGCGAAGCCAGGACAGATCGAGAGCAGCATCGAACTTCCGCACCAGATGATCTTCGGGGACCGCGTCGCTAAGATGAAACTCGTAGAACAGTTGACCTTGGTCACTCTTCACACGGCCCATCATCGATCGACCTCGCCGAGATTCGCGTCAACACAACGGAATCACGGTTCGCGGCTCGTCTCAACCGACTTTTGCAACAAAATCGGCCACGAGCCGACATGCGGCTGACCCTCCTTCGATCACCTCCTTGGCCTGCGCGAGTAGCGACGGCGGCACTTTGAGGCTGAGCGCCTTGGTGGTCTTTACGTTGATCACCAACTCGAATTTGGCCGTGCTTTTGCGTGCTGAGCGTTAACCGTATTTGAGGTCTGTGCTCTGTCCGACCTCGATGAGATAACCGTCAGGATCGCGGATGTAGCAGCGAATCTCGCCGTACTTGGGAATCGGCTTCGTGATGAACTCGGCCCCCCGACTCTTCCATAGTTCATAGCATGCTTGAATATCCGCAACGCGGAAATTCAAAAAACTGTTGATGTGATTCGGGTCGGGGACGCTGAGTGTTACCGTCGGCTTATCCGGGGTCGGCCCGCCGCCAACGTTCAGAATCATCCAGATATTCGCAAGCTGGAGGTACCCAGGCGCGTTGCCGTCACCCAGGCTGAGAATGCGAGCGCCGAAGACCTTTTCGTAGTAGCGAGCCGATCGCTCGATGTCGGCGACAGTGAGAAACTGCGCGATGCTGATCCCCTCTCGCGGGGGCATTTCATAGCTCTTCTGTTCGACTTGTACGCTCATCTGACGACTCCCATTCCGGCAAGCCGATAATCTGAGTTATACTCCCGGAAATCCAAATATCAAATCACGACTGATTGGCGGAGAGGGAGGGATTGTTCCCGGATCTTAAGAGGCCCACGTTCCTCAAGCGTTTCTGTCCGCTTGGGGTCAATCGCGTCGGTATGGCGCCCGGACGAAAACTTCCGGTCTATCCCTGTGAACCGACATGTAGCTGCGCCGCGTCAATGCTCATAAGGCGACATTAGCAGTGTGGCCCGGTCCCCCGATCCGTCGTACAATATCTCGTCGGTTGGGTTGAGAGCCATGGTGCAGGAGCGACCGGTCCGGGTCGAGCGCAGGTTGGCGGCGATATTGGCCGCCGACGTGGCTGGCTACTCGCGGCTCATGCACAGCTACGAAGAGGCTACGCACACCAAACTGAAAGCGCTCCTCGCGGGCGGAGTCGAACCCGCGATTGCGGAACACAGCGGCCGCATCGTCAAGAACACCGGCGACGGGTTCTTGGCGGAGTTTCCGAGCGCGGTCGAAGCGGTTCGGGCTGCCGTGCAGTTCCAGAAGCGCATTCGTGAACTGACAATCGTCGACGTGGAAGACATGCGTATTGCTTTCCGCGTTGGCATCAATATTGGCGACGTAATTGTCGAACCTCACGACATCTTTGGGGACGGCGTCAATATTGCCGCTCGTCTTGAGGGCATCACAGAACCGGGCGGCATCTGCATCTCGTCCGCCGTCTACGATCATGTCCGCGGCAAGGTCACTGTTGAATTTGCTGATCTTGGTGAGCAGAACCTCAAGAATATCGCCCACCCGGTCCGGGCTTACGTTGTCGTCCGGGACGGGCTTAGCTCGGCGACAGAAACCGCGCGCGCGGTGCCGGGCCTGCTTTCACCGCCTCATCTTTCCATCGTTGTGCTGCCGTTCGCCAACCTCGGCGGCGATCCCGAACAAGACTACTTCGTCGATGGTGTGACCGAAAGCTTGACCACTGACTTGTCCCGCATCAGTGGCTCGTTCGTCATCGCCCGCAACACCGCGTTCACTTTCAAGGGCAAGGCCGCCGATGTGAAGCAGGTCGGGCGGGAGTTAAACGTCCGCTATGTGCTCGAAGGCTCGGTGCAGCGAGGTGACAAGCGGTTGAGGGTGAACGTAGAGTTGATCGACGCCCGAAGTGGCAATCACTTATGGGCAGAGCGGTTCGACAAGCCGGTCGCCGACCTCTTCGATATGCAGGACGAAATCGTATCGAGGATTGCTAACACGCTTAGAGCCCAACTCGTTGCGGCTGAGGCAACACGCGCGGAACGCTCGCTACGCCCCGATGCGATGGACTTGGAGTTCCAGGGCAAGGCTTACCTTTACAAGGGGGTAGCCCCCGAACACTTGACGCGAGCACGTGGTTTTTTTGAGCGTGCCCTGGAGCTCGATCCCCGTAGCGTCGAGGCATTAGTCGGTCTGGCGAGTGTCGATGCGACAGTTGGAGCACTGTCTATGACGGACGACGGAACCGCGCGGTTTGCGGCAGCGGAGTCGGCCTCGATCAAAGCACTTTCCCTCGCGCCGAACCACGCTTTGGCCCATCTGACCTTGGGCTGCGTGCAAATGTTTACGAAACGAGCGGATCAAGGCATTCGTGAATTTGAGCAGACGTTGGCGCTGGATCGAAATTTTGCCAACGCCCATGCGCTCATTGGCTTTGCGAAGTATTTTCTCGGCCGTGGCGAGGAGACCGAAACACACGTTCAGGAAGCATTCCGCCTTTCTCCTCGCGATACCTTGGCGTCCCGATGGATGGCCTGGGTCGGCTTCGCCAAGATGCAGCTCAACCTTGATGCGGAAGCTGTCGTCTGGCTGCGCCGGTGTCTCGACGCAAACCGGAACTACGCCGTCGTGCATTTCTGTCTTGCGGCTACTTTGGTGCGTCTCGGCGCGCTGGACCAAGCGCGAGCCGCCGTACAAGCAGGACTTACGCTCGATCCGAACTTCAACATCCGCCGCTTCCGCGCCTTCTCCGTGAGCGACCATCCGGCATACCTCGCCGGGCGCGAGCGCATCTATGAGGGCATGCGCCTGGCCGGGGTGCCGGAGGGGTAAGTCCCCAGCAAGACGGTCATGTCTGCATTGGTCTCAATCGCGTCACTTTGGCCATGTGCCGGTCACTTCCGGTCCGCCCCCCAACTCCGGACATGGCGTTGCTCCGCAGTAACAGACGCGATGGGCCATGTGTGGACGTATATGGCCCCCGCCCGATTGCAACGGCCGGCTTGATCAGGATCGACGGTCACAACTGCAGACGTATAT
>NZ_JCAMOP010000070.1:0-28147 GCF_059512345.1 Bradyrhizobium sp. Unk1 | reverse complement strand
TCGACGGATACGTTCATGCTGATGCCGCCCGCGAGCCTCATGATTTACGTGGCGACGCAACCTGTGGACTTCAGAAAAGGTGCGGAGGGCTTGGCGCTCTTGGCGAAGGAGACGCTGGGCCAAGACCCGATGAAGGGTGTGGCGGTGGTCTTCCGTGCGAAGCGCGCCGATCGAGTGAAGATTGTCGTCTGGGATGGCACCGGCCTGGTGATGTACTGGAAGCGGCTCGATAGCAGCGGCTTCAAATGGCCTCCCATCGTGGCCGGCATGATGCGGATGAATGCCGCGCAGTTGTCCGCGCTTTTGGCCGGCATGGATTGGACACGCATGCACGCACCTCGAATCCCGCAACCGAAAGCACTTGCGTAGGGAATAAAATCTTCGCTGCATCGAGGCGCGAAGCATGGCAGACTCGGGCCAATGAGTGATTTGCCTGATGAGCTGCCGAGCGATCCAGCCGAGTTGCGTGTCTTTGCCGCGGCTCTGCTGGATCGCTGCGCCAGGCTCGAGCGGTTGCTCAAGCTTGCAAAAGATGCCCAGTTCGGTCGATCGTCGGAAAAGCTGGACGCTGATCAGCTCCAGCTTGTTCTGGAGGATATCGATCAGGCCGTCGCGGCTCTCGAAGCAGCCGAAGATCGTGCCAATCCCAAAACATGCGCGAGAAGAGAGCTGCCGAGCGCAGAGAAGGCGATGCAGTCATGCAATCATCCTCCGGCTAAAAGCCGTGCGCGCATTGACGACGATCTTCGGCGAGCCGGGACCCTCCGGTCCTTCGAATGGCTTCAAAACGTGATCGGCCGCCCGCCCCGAGCTGGGAAGCAGGACATTGATCCATGCCGAGAGCAATGCGTCGCCCCGGTTGTTGAACCGGTTTCCCAGCCGCTCATCTAGAAAACTCATGGCTTGCTGTCGTGCGTGCTTAGGCCAAATCCAGACATCGGGTTTCAGGACAAGCCAGAACCGGCCGTCAATTTCGTCCACATCGAGCCTGACCGCCTCGGCCCACCACACTTCTTCGGATTTGGGATGATCCGGGGTTATCGCGGAGACCATGCCATCAATCCGGCCATGCAGACTGCCCCCGACACATTGAGAGATGCCCCGTGTCAGGTCCAGATTAAGATGTAGCCGATCGAGAATAAGGACCGATCCGCCGCGCCAATCCCGCATCAGCAGCGGCTTCCCTCGGATAAGGGAAAGGCCTATCGCACGCTCTATGAAGCCCTTAAGCTGGAGATTGTTCGCGTAATCCTGGAGGCGGTCCTTGATCGAGCAGGGCGAAAAGGAATTGAGATCCCTGCCAAACGCTTGTCGCAAGGTTTGTTCGCTGCCCCACGCCAAAATCGAAGAGCCTTTTGTCGCAATGATCTGATTACGTGCCTGCTTTTCCGCGGCGTGAATATCATCCCAGTCCTTGGGGGCCGCAAAACTGAGTTCAAGGCAAGTGTCGGGTAGCTGTATCAACGGAAGCGCATTCAGGCGGAGAATTGGCTCGCCGGTGCCTGCTCCCTTGCGCGGAATAGAAACGGCTTGAGAGCCGGTCCGGTCGATCTTCTCGATCAGTTCTTTTGGCCTGTCCGGGAATTGCTTCCAGATCCGCGACATCATGGAATCGAAGGTTTCGATTTCAATGAGTTCCGCGCGCACACCCTTGGTGTGAGCCGCTTCTAATAGCGCGGTCACGGCCGGGAGCGGCTGCCGCCCCTTCAGGGTCGTCCAGTAAAGGCCATGGGGGAATGGATTGGGGCCGTCAAGAACGCGGTGAAGGAGCTGCATCACGCTCTCGTCACGACCGCTGTAGCCTGCCACGATCATGCCGAATCGATTGCAGGCCGTTACAAGGCAGTCGCCCATCTCGGCATTCTGTGTTTTCAAGTCCTCCGTAAGATTCTTGATGCTCGTGAAGCGAAAGTCGCCGTGAAGCTTGCAGTAGATCGGGAAGGGATCGTTGTTCAGTGCTTGCTTTGCGGCGTAGCTGCCTTCGAGATGAAATGCAGCGAGGCTCTTGCCGGTCACTTCCGCAACGGCGCGTTCGACGACCGTATCGAAGTTGGTCGTAAACACGACCTTGATTGCTCCCGTGCTGAACAGGCCGCCAAAGACTCTGTGACCGAGGGTGAGGGATGATGCTTTTTCGGAGAGCTTGGCTTGCAGATAACGGCTCTGCCGTTCGAGGTCGGCGCCGAAGATCAACTCAAAACTTCGGCTATAGGCCGTGGGATCGCTCGACGCGGGAAAGCCGCGCGACATCAGATAGGATTCGATCTTCTCGCGGACCGCAGCGTTTTGCAGATCGTTCGATGAAACTTCCTGGTGCTCTTCAGAACAGTAGTAGCGCCGCTTTAGATCCCAAATGATATCCCAGGCTGTAGGTAGGCCTGCACTTTGGGACGAGCCCGCGCCGAGCATCCAAGCAAACATGCCGGGCGCTTCCGTTACGATGCGGATGAACTCTGCTTGCTCCATTGCTTCAGGCTAGCTTTGCTGGGCGCATACAACCACTGATAAATATTACTTATGTAATCGCCTTTGGGTTGGTGGGCGCGAGGGAAGGCCGATCGGTGGTCGCGATGCGGATCGGGGCGGAAAGGCCAAAATTGCTCCCGAAGCGTGCGTGATTTGTTCTTTCGCGTGAATGGGGTGTTCCGGCTGTCCACAGCTTTCAGAAGGCCTGCCGAGCCGGCATCCGGCTGTCTAAGACGGCTCCGCCGCGGCTGGCCTAAGGTACTGAAAGAACCGCATAAATTTACGCTGCATTCTGGCTGGTTTGCTGTTCTTAGAGATTATCAAGTATTAATTGATCTATGTGAGAATCTTCAAACTAGCTATCGGTTTGAATATATGCTATATTGTCAAGCATGACTAGATCAAAGGGACATCTTCTAAACCAGCTCGACAAGCTCCTCCCGGAAGGGCTGCTGGTGGATTCAGCTTGGCTCAAACGCCACGGCTACTCCACCCAGCTTCAAAACCTGTACGTAAAGTCAGGGTGGCTCGAACAGCCCAACCGAGGTGTCTTCCGGCGTCCGCGTGGCGCCCTAAGCTGGCAGCAGGTCGTCATATCCCTACAAACCATCCTCAACTATTCACCGCTTGTGGTTGGCGGGCGGACGGCGCTCGAGCTGCAAGGCTATGCACACTACCTCCCGCAATCGACGACGCGCGTTCATCTCTACGGACCAAAGGCACCGCCGCGCTGGGTTCAGAAGCTGCCGCTGTCCGTCAAGTTCGTCTACCACAACGACCGGCGGCTCTTCAAAAACGAGCCCGTCGCAAAAGGCATAAGCAGTGTCCGTTGGAACGTCAAAACTGGGAAGATGCTCGACGTCACGGCCTTTCGCGGAGGTGACGTAGCTCAATTGAACTGGGGACAATGGGATTGGCCCTTGACCTTATCGACGCCTGAGCGCGCTGCCTTTGAGCTGCTCGACGAATTGCCCAATAGTGAAAGTTTCGAGCAAGTCGATACACTGCTTGGCGGCCTCGCCAATCTTCGGCCGGACCGCCTGCAAAAGCTCTTGCAAGATTGTGTGAGCGTGAAGGTCAAACGCCTCTTCTTTTACTTTGCAGATCGCCACAAGCATGCCTGGCTCAAACGCCTCAGCAAAGAAACCGTCGATCTGGGCCAAGGCAAACGCATGCTCGTTAGAGGTGGCGTCCTCAATCCTGCCTATCAGATAACCGTCCCCGGAGACCTCGATGGCGTTCGCTGACGTTTATAAAAAGCAGGTCGCGCTACTGCTGCGCGCTCTTCCGTTCGTCACCGAGGAAGAGTTCTTCGCCCTGAAAGGCGGCACCGCGATCAATCTGTTCGTTCGCGACATGCCCCGACTCTCCGTGGATATAGATCTCACTTATGTTCCCATAGCACCGCGAGCTGAATCCCTTGCCGACATTGACGGGGCGATGAAGCGCATAGTCGGCAAGATCAAAGAGAAAATCCCAAGTGTACAGGTCCACGAAACCCAAAAAGAGGGGGCCATCGTCAAACTTGTCGTTCGTAGCCAGCACGTCCAGATCAAGATTGAAGTCACGCCGGTGCTGCGCGGTTGCGTCTTCGAGCCTGTTCTGACCTCCGTGCGTCTCGCCGTCGAAGGCGAGTTTGGGTTTGCAGAGGCCCGCACGGTTTCCTTCGCCGACCTCTATGGCGGAAAAATCGTCGCCGCTTTGGATCGCCAGCATCCGCGTGACCTGTTCGATATTCGCGATCTGCTGGCCAATGAAGGAATTACGGACGAATTACGCAAGGCCTTCATCGTCTATCTCTTGAGTCACGACCGGCCGATGTTCGAGGTGCTTGGCTCTCCTCAGAAAGATATCAGCGACGAATTCCTTCACGGCTTCGAAGGGATGACCGACGAGCCCGTGTCGAGGGACGAGCTGATAGACGCGCGCAAGAAACTCGTCGATGAGATCGTCGGCAAGATGCCCGAGGAAATTCCTTGTGTCCTTCGAATGTGATCAACCGGATTGGGATCTTCTCGGCGTATCTGATGCCACCAATCTGCCGGCCGTCAAATGGCGCCAGCAGAACCTCGACAAGCTCTCCAAGGAAAAAAGGGATCGACTTGTCGCCGATCTTGAAAAGGTTCTCATCAAATAGCGCAGTAGCGCGGGCCTTCTTCCGCCGAAAGGGGACTACAACTGTTGCGGGAGCATGCTATGCTGGCCTGTTTTTGGTCTCTTCCTTTCAACTATCCAGTCCATAGGCGATGATAACCAAAGTGACGCGCAAGCATCCGGTTTCCAGAAAGATCTACGACAAGCACATTCAACTCTTTCGCTACCTCAATGATGCTTGGATATTTACGCATCTGCTTCGGCCTGAATTGGACAAAAAGGCGGAGGAGCTGCGCAACAGCAAGTCGAGTGCCAAGAAGGAATACTCGGTACCCAAACGAAACCAGGATGTCGTGAGCAGACGGCGCGATAGGGATGTCGGTGACGTGTTTAAAGCGCAGTGCGCTCGGGGAATTTTCGAAACAAATATCGTGGCAATAGTATCTCGCGTCGAGGCATTTATTCAAGATTGCCTCAGAATTGCGATCCTCGATAAGCCGGAGAAGCTAGTCCTGATTGGCGACAAGAACATCCCTCTCAATCTCTTTCTTGAATTGGAGGATCGCGATGTCCTTCTCGAAGCCGTGATCGAATCGCGCTGTCAGGAACTGCTATTCGCGAAACCAAAGGACTACTTGGAGAAATTCGCAAAGGTTCTTTCGATCGACATCAAGAGCGAGATCCTTGAAAGCTTCATCGAAATGAAGGCGTCGCGCGATGTGATCGTTCACAGCCGAGGCGCGATCAACAAGATCTATGTAGAAAAAGCCGGAAGGAAAGGACGAGGGGCGGTCGGAGAGGAATTGGTCGTGGACGAACCATATTTCACGGACGTGATTGAAAACGCTAAGTTGCTCTCAGGTGCAATTCAGCGCGAAACGGAAAAGAAATACAAGTAGATCCATTTAGATGTGGCCGCGTGGCTGAGGGTGTTGCGTTGAATCAGATTGCGGTGGCCTGATATACCGGTAGAAGCTTGCTCCGTCGAAGGTGGCGTGCCGTGTGCGGCGCACTAATAGGAAAACCGCGCATTCGACGCTCCCTTCGTCCGGCATTAGATCGGCAGCCACATTGCGTCCCATCTCGTGCCACTCTTGCCGGTCTGGGAGTTTTTTTAGCAGATGGATGGCCAACGCGAATACTTTGCTGCCAATCCGGAACGTGACGTAAGAGATGTCGTCCTCGGGCGAAGGAACTCCGCGCCTGAACCGTCGGATTCTGCGTTCGAGCTCCGCAAGCTGCGGCGGCATTTGATTGAGAATGACGTTGATGATGTCGAACCGGTGACGCTGCGTACCATCGCGATAGAGTTCGCGGACGATCGCCTCCCACAACGGTGGCAGTGAGACGCCATGAACGTCGACCACAGTCCTGTCCGCCCGCGGCTTTTTGGATCTACGCACCAGCGAGTCCGAGGCAAAAAAGACGATGCGCTTGCCATCCAGTGCGTCTCGGTCCACCCATAGTCCGTTTGTCAGGTAGGCCGAGAGTATGTCCTGCTCATCGCCCTCAAAGTCGAGAACCTGTTCGAGCGTAGCCCGACGCGTAAGGTAATGGATGAGTGACACCTCGCTGTCCAGAAACCGAACGATCATTTGCAGGTCGCCGAGCGACAGGACGGGCGCCCAGGGCGTCTGCTCGGAGACCAAGCCAAGCTCTTTCAAATAATGACGGGCGCTGGTAAGCGAGGCGAAGTGCTCAATACAGATGCTGAAAGTGAACACCACCTTAGGCTTGTCTAAATTGAGGTTGATCGGCTGTCCCGAAGTTTTGAGTCTCAAACGCGCGCTCTTCTGGCGGGTATTAAGGTAATTCTGCAGGCGGCCCGATTGCACGCCGGGCTGAACGAAGAGTTCATTGAAATTCTTTCGTAGGCTCAGCGAGCCGCCGCGCCGAGCGGCGTCTTTGATGCGGCCTGACTTCGCTTCAAAGATAAAGATGAAATTGCCGACCACCGCGACAACATCATTCTCCCAAACCTGGCCGGTGTCCGGATCATCCCAGGCAACGCCACGATAAACGGATGCGCTTGGCATGGCGGTCGTGATAAGATCTGTGATTGCCTCTTCAAGATAGTTTGCGCGCGCGCTTTCATAAGCAACTTCGAGCGAGCGGTGACCCTCCATTAGCGATTCGAGGATTACGAATGGGAAGGAGACTATGAGGTGAGGCAGCGGCGCAAAGAGGCTCCCATCATCAAGGAGGACGTAGGGGCGCCGCCAGATGGGATTGTTCAGGTATATGTACTCGTGATTGATCTCCGAAAGGCTGTTCGGTCTAATTGCTAGGCTGTAAAGCGCGTCGACGATTGGTGCGGGAAAGGCGGCGTCGAGATCTGCTCGTGAAAGTGTGTAGATCCAGGGGTGCGCGAACTCCGACATTTGAAATGCAGCCATCCGGAGATCCTCCAGATCGACCCACCGGTTCGTGCAATTTCCCCATACGCGGTTTGCGAGCGGATATGAGGAACAGAAGAAATCGATACATTCGACCAGCTCGGATCGTCGCTTCGTATCGAGAAGGTTGTGCAAACGCTCTGTGAAGATCTTAAAACGTTCCTGGACCAAGTCCATCATGCGAATGGCGGCGCGAAACAAATCGGAGAGCCTGTAGCCGAGCGCGGCCTCGGAGGGGCTATCAACTTGCCTCAATATTCCGTTCAGCGCGTGCTCACAGTCTTCCCGTGAAAATATGTTTCGATAGTACAGAGTGAAAAGACGAGCACGGCGGCTCACGAACCTCTCGATATCAGACTCATTGCCTGTATTCGGCTGCTTGTTCATAAACCCGCGCAGGTGCCGCCGAACAAGGCGCCAGTATCTTGCCAGATTGTTCGGCGAGACCGGATTGGCTGATGGTCGGTGCCGATTGAGCAGCATCAATATCTGCGTGAGCTCAACTTCGACCTGCTTCGGCGTTTCTGGACGTTCGATGCGCGGGTTGGTGAGTATAAAGCGCGATGCGGTACGGGCGAGAATCGCAACGGGATCACGAATTCTCAAAAACAAGGTCACTGCTTCGAGGCTGGTTTCAAAATCGGTTTGCCATTGGCCAGCGTCCCAATCCTGCGTACCAGCGAGTTCAGGATCGGGCGGCAATTCTAATCGTTCATAGCCCGGCAAACCTTGTTCTAAGTCCGTCATTGCGCCTCCCGAAGCGAGAGAAAGCCAAATGACGGCAGCGGTCAAGTTCAGGACCGCAACGCTTCAGAGCTGGTCTGTGGAACGAGATCGGTTGATCGGACAAAGTGCTACCGGCGCGACATGCCTTTGAGCTCGGCTCGTCGCCTGGCAACGAGGTGACGCGTTTCTGAGGTATCGAACCCGGCCTGCTCAAGTTGGCGTATGGTCCCAGTCAGTGCAACGATCTGCGCCCGAAGATGAAGCAATCTGATCGGCTGCTTTTCTTGACCCTTGATGAATCCTGCGAGCACCGACTTGCGCGCACAGAGAACGGAGCCCAACCGGAAGACGGGTATCCTCCCAGTCGGTCATTGTGTACTTGCCGCCGGTGATGTTGGTGATGCAGACGCGGCCTTCTGGGGTCGACGAGGCCCACGCGCCAGAAATCGATACCGCGACTGCGAGTAAAGCTAGATATATGATTTTCATGAATCATCCCATGGTTGAAGCCGCGGGAAGCTACGCGTCGTCCTTGGTACCCACAAGGTCGGCTACCGTGAACATCGGAAATAATCCCGGAGCACCTTCCAAAGAGGCGCCATCGGGTTTTCCACATATTTTGAAGTTTGCCAGATTTTTGCGTTAACCGCGAAGCGATCCTCGAAAATCTTCAGCATTTCCATCACTTAAACACATAGCGATGAGCCACGCTGATTCGAATGTTTCTAAACGGGACTGTTTAGAGATTTAGTGATCTCAACTGCAAAACAATTTCATTGCGAGTCTTAAAAATTCGGGTCTTATGAATCTAGTCCGAAAGGGCCTATCGGAAGGGCAACCGATAAAGCTGGGCAGGCAGCTTCCAGGTTTTAATGGAGAGCTGCGCCTATGTCCGACCATCCCGAGCTTCACGTAAAATTCCTGGGCCTGAGCCTCAGCGCTAAAGGAGCGCTGGCGATCTGTGCTGCACTCACGATCGTCCTCTCTGTGCTCGCCTTCTACCGGTTTTGATTGACGCTAGTTTGCAATCGGCTCACGATTCAATCCATGCAGACATCTCAACCTGTGAAGCGTGGAGGCCGGCGCATCGGTGCTGGTTCGGACCAAAGGCAGTGGTCGCTCGGGAGAGCCAACCGTTCCCAGCGCTTGATGATGTCAGACACACCCCTTGTTCTGCCAGCGGGGCTAGCTTCGAGCTTATGTGTTTGAACATCGAGGCCTCCATCAAGGTACACCCTTGCAACGCCCAGCGTCGTTCCAAGGTCCAAGCCGAGGATATATTTACGTCCCAACCACTGGGGCTTTCCTCCCTGGGGCGGCGTTGAAGTCTTTCATATCGACCAGCATCCGGGCACGACCACCAATTGCCACGACTTCGCGGACCTTGTCAGCCATACACGCTGGTACCCTAACGGGAAAACTTTCCCGTCGGCCGACGTCGGCGAGGGTCACGATTTTCTGGACTAAGTCAAAAGCTGCCGGCCGGCCGATGAGATGGCGTTGAGGTTGAAGACCACACAAACCCTGAGACCAAGTTGACCGCGAATCAAAAACTCGCTGCAGCAACGCAACCCACGCGCGCAAGCGCTAAAATTTAGTTATTCCAGTCTTGCAAACTAAAAGCGAAGTTCCCACGTTCATGTCCTTAACCGGACATAACGCGGCCCGAAAGGCGGTGAGACGCCAACCGGGCCTGAACCCCACCTGGACGGCAGGGAGTTTGTGATCACATGGACAGTGACTATTGGTTAGACAGTAATTGTCAAGTGGCTGCATCCGGTCCTGTCGTCCTTGTTATCAAGGACCAGGACTTTGGCTATCAATTTCGAAACGAGTAATCCGCCCGGACTTCTCAAGGCCTTCAAAAAAGCGATCGACGCAGGCCATGTAGTTACGTGGGCTTACGACAAAGACGGCGACTTTTACCACACGCCCGAACAGTGGCGTGGTCGCGGTTGGCTGCGACCCATCCTCTACACCGGGCAGCTCACGATGAACTTCGTCAAGAACAACTCTCTGCGGACATCGTCCGCCGATTACGCTGTTCTGCACGGTCGCTTCATCGAATCGATGCTGACGCATTGCGACAAGCTCTTCAGCAATGCGACCGCAACGGCGCTCCCCACCAGCGCTGACTCTATCAACACGACGTCAGTTGCGTAACAGCACGCCGGCGGTCGTGCACTGATGCGCGCGGCCGCCGGCTGGAGGAGATTTCATGACACCAGAACAAGCTGTCAACGAGATCCGCCGACTTCTGCGGAATGAACTTGACGATTGCGAGCGGGCAATCCGAAACCAGGATCTGCATCGCGCTCGAAACGAACTCGATGATGCGATCACCAAGTTGAAGCGCATCGCGAACTCCCTTCAGTGATCGGAGCAAACGAAATGTCGAAGCGACAGGTTTTTCATTCGGTACCCAAAGGCAATGGCTGGGCTGTAGAGCAGAGCGGCAAGGTGATTTCCAATCACCGCACGCAGGCCGCTTCCGAGTCGGCCGCGATCAAGGCCGGCCATCGCGCGCAAGACAACGGCGGACTCGGTCAAGCCGTCCTTCACAAGAGCAATGGCCAGATTCGCGAAGAGCGCACTTACGGGGCAGACCCTCGCAACATCAAAGGCTGATGGCGCGGCGTCGCTCCAACATCACCAGAGCGGCGTCCTCCTCGAAAACAAGAAAGGCGGGAAGATGTCCAAGACTCGCTGGATCTATTCCAATCAAGGCGGTGCGGCATTCTACCAGACCGGCGATTACATCTATTCGATGGACGGAAAGGCGAAGTATTACGTTCGCAATGGATGGTGGTACGAAGTCGATGGCGGCGCCGCCAAGTTTTGGATCAAAGGCAAATGGGTATACAGCACCGAGGGCAACGCGGCACTGTGGTACGGTTAAGTTGACGTAAGCGCGAATCGAAAGTCGAAGTGAGTGGGGCCAAAGGCTGCTCCGAGAGAGAGGAATGATGAAGGCTGATTGGAAGACTGCGGATGATCTTCGCGACGATATCAAGTCCGGCAAGGGCCTAAATTTGGGCGAGCTGCTGGTGGGATCTATGGGAACGCGTCGACGAGTTGCAGCGTGACCTTACCTCGGCTCGCTCGAAGATCGGCAAATTGGAGCACAAGACAGGCATTTCAAGCGGTCCGGGATCGACCGGTCGCTCTGGGGATTAGGAAACTCCAGCGTATCGTTGCGTGAGCGCGTGAGCACAGGAAATCGCACACTCGCGACGATCCGTTTGGGTACGGGTGACGCCCTTCAGGGCCATCAGGATCTGCGTCGCGTCAGCAATGGCAGACGCAATGATCATCCAAGCTTTAGCAAGCAATCGGAACATGAGCCGTGCGGCCCTCGCGGCAGCCAGGCCACCACGGATCCGGGGCGAAAGAATCTTACGTCTACCGCGTGATCCCGAAACAGAACAAGACGGATGCCGGTTCATCATATGAAGGATCTGCGATCCTCAAGATTTCGAATGCGGGCCCGAACCGGCTAAGTGGAAACTATTCAGGAGCCGCCAGGGTTCGGGGCATTTCGACCTGAGCCGCTGAACGAGCGCGCACTTCGCCGCATCGGCTCCAGCGTAGTAGCTTTGCCGCGCCGCAAGTATTAACACCCCTGGGTTGTCTCGTTCCCGAGTAAAGTGTACTTCACTGACATTGACGCCGGTTGTCCGGCAAAGGCCTTTGCATCATTTCTTGGGTTTGATTTGCCGCATACAGATGAACTGATACCGGCTCCCATCGTCGATGACATTGCTCGCCGTGGAGAGGCCATAGCGGGCGCGCGCGAGTTTGTAAAAGCTAAGTATCCCGCAGCTGAGATCCGCGCGATGGTCGTCGTAGGTACGACGCCGGCTAAACATCGTCTGCGCGAAACGCTTTACATGCCCAATCTTGCTGTTAATCCGACGGTTCGGATGCCTTGGAATTCGAAGGGCGCTATGACCTTCAAGCGCGTTCGAAACGGATACCTATTGGGTGCCAAGGAGACACTTGAAGTGTCGCGTGACATGTTCGAGCGCGTCATTAAAAGGTTTCAGGCGGCTGTCAGCAGGTATAGCTGGATTTTTAGGGTAGATGCCCTATTATCTACCCTGAGGTAGGTACTGGTCGAGAACCATGAGCGTCCGGATCAACCGGGAATACGTGAACGACACCGCGAAGCTGATCATGCATCGGCTTATTGCGCGGCAGATCGGTCGCGACCCGTCGCTGGTCGAAAGGGCGAAGGATTCTTTGGCCCATAACTCGCAGCGCTTCGAAGGCTATACTTTCGTTCGCGAGTGGTCAGACATGCTTGGCTCTCCTCCATCTACGGTACGCCGTCGTCTGACGAGCCGCGACGAAGAGATGACGCGTCTGCGTCTGTCCTCACCTTTCGTTTTGGCGGAAGGTATCAACTTCGAGGATGACACTCTGCGCCGTCGTATCTGGAAGGCGGCGAAGCGGATTGCCGAGAGATCTGCGATCCATCAGACCGCGGCACTTCCGCGGATGGCGGCGTGATACAAAACTCGTTTGTTCGAACTATTGAAAACCTTGTCGAGACAGTCAGGGTGATCGCTCGGCTGTTTAAAACCGACAAGGTCTTCATCATTGGCAGCCAGAGCATCTTGGGACGACAATAGATTTAGTCCTCTGGTTGCAGAGCTCGCCTAACGGGGCGTCGCCCCGGAGCGGAGGTCGAAAAGCAGGTCCGAGCCGGCGGGACGCATATCATAAGGTAGACCAAACAGGTGAGGCGCCCTCGATGTGTCCAGTCCGTTCGGATCTCCCCTCGTTTGAACTTCGGCCGAGCGCGTGATGCCGGCCACCGCGCGTGCTTGCCGAGCTCCTTCTTCAAGGCTTTCGATCGCCTCACGACAGGGAGTGGGGATGACATTTCGAAGCCACAGCGGATCCACGAGACAGCGCGCATCCCGTTAGGGCTGGTTGAAGTTCTGGCAAGATGAGCGCTGAACATCTCCGCATTGGCTGAGGACGTCAGGCCCCGAGGAACCAAGCCAGGTTCATCGGTGTTCTGAATCGGCTTCCGGCTTGTCAGAGAAGCATCGATACGGCCTCAGCATAATCCCCCGGTGCCGCGGTCGACATTTCAGGACGGATCAGCTTCGGGCAGGGCGACCGAAACTGATATCTCAGCCATGTTCCAGGAGCGGGCGATTACCGTGGTTGAAAAGCCGCCGCTCCTCATTGCCTCGACACTGGCTCGGGCGAGCCCCTAATCGTCGAGCTTCAGAAGGGCAACTTCCACAGGAGATAGAGTAGCGCAGCAATGGCTCCCCAGAAAAGTATGCCGCGGAAGAAGAAAGCGAGCATCATGTTAATCGCCGTCTCGCCCAAGCCGCCGCGCCATGGCGATTCCATCGATCGCGTCTGCAAGCACTTCTAAGAAAACCCGATACCACGCATCATCATCGGGAAGCTCCCACTCTCGTAGGCTGCCGACGTAGCGGGTCAGAGCAATCACGCCCGCGATTGTAGTTGGAGCTGAACGGATGAGCACATTCGCATGCTCCGCGAGAGCATGGTTCCTTTGACTGCTGATTTCGTCGGCGGCATCAAACCCGGCCCCCCCATCGAGCTTCGCCGATACGGACAAGGCCGCGTCGTAATGCGCCGACAGCTCGCGGTGACGCTCGATCACGACGAAGATTAGATCCCGATCGGCTGCAGCAGTCGACTGGGTGGAAATTTCCTGCGATGACAATGTTGGCTCCAAGCAAGTAGCAGGTCTACGTTACCATCGCGGCCATGATGATAATCAGCGTAGCGGGTCCTTCATCTGCGGTATTTCTGCTCGATCGGATTGGGCGTTCCAACGAGGTCACCGGCTCCATTGGAGTCGAGAAGTTTCGGGGACGAGGGCGCGCGCCTTACTCGCGCCGGAAAACGGCTCCGCTCCCGCTGTTCCCGGCGTAAAGCTGCATATTTGCGCCGTATCAAAGGTTGTAATCCCGCATCGGCAGCGCTTGGATACGCTTGCACATTCGAAAGGGGCGGGCGAAAAGATTGCAATAGCTGCCGGTCTGTTGCTGCTCGGCGTGATCGGACAAGCAAACGCACGCGGAGGACATGGAGGGCGCGTCAGCTACGGCGGCGGACATCACACTAGCAGTCATGGCGGCAGCTATTTGAGTGCATCCGGCTCATCACACCGTGGCGGGACTTATGTCAATTCGAGAACTGGCAACCGTTACGGCACTCATCGATAACGAGCGAAGAGACAGGACTCGAGGCGCGGCCGTTCGATGGGGCTTTTTACGCGCGGGCAACAATGGGAGCCGGCCGTTTCGGCTACGAGGCCGTCAGGGCCCCGGGAGGGGCTTTCTAACAGCGCTGTTTTGCTCTGGAGCGTGATCGGCCTCCTCTTCAATGCGGGCACTCTCTTCGGCCGGGTTGGCTCGTTTGGGATTGGCACTTCGGTTTATGTCACCGCCATCCTCATCTGGATTGACGGCATGGTTCTGTTCGGTTTGGGAGCGCTGCTCTCCACAATGACTTTGACGGCGAGCGGCGCCTGCCAGAAGACGCAGGCGATATTCGGATAACGCGCTAGAACTCTCTAGGGTGAGGGCCGGGATGAAATGCAGCCCGGAGTGTCCAAACGGATGAGAGGCTCAGCCGCGGTTCTTCACGTTGCTCCAGTGGTTTTGTCCTGCGTTACAGGATGGGACTTAACGCATGAGCATTTCGTCGAGCGAAATGGCAGACTGCCGTCAAGCAATTCAAAAGCTTTATGGAAGTCTGTTGCTTAGCGAAGATCTTGTGAGGCGTGCTGCGCTGCTTAAAGCATCAAACCTCAACCTCGGCCGCTGGCGACGCTAGGCCCTTGAAGTTCGTATGAAGAGCGATTCGAGGATGAGGTAACCGCTTTCGGATCGGTCTGCCTAGAGACCAGATGCGATAGGATGTCGTGGCGGAGCTCCGGCGTGAGCCGCAGTAACGACCTTCTGAAGCATGCTTCTAGGCGAATCAGTGATGCCTTGTTGGTCGTCACGTGCGCTACCGCACAGTGTTGGCTTTGCTATTTCTCATACGAGCTCGTCGCGCTTCAGACGGATTGTCGCGAAAACGCCAGGTCAGTTGTCCGGCCGCAGCGATTGTGAGAGCGGAAATCTCGACACCTTTGGGTTTGATGGTCCGCTCAAATTGCTGAGAGCTGGGCGCTGGTACGAAGCTTGCTTAAGTGCAGGTCCATCTCTTCTCGGATCGGCGCAGTACATCCGCCTTGTGCCGAGTTCGGGACACGGACGCTACATGAAGGTTGCCAGCATGTCAGGTATCGCTGCCGCTGTTCTATTGCCTTGGAGCAGTTCCCACCTGACAGTTTATGATCGGCTCAAGCACATGCTTCCGAAACTCACACTTCGCGGACAGGCAGGAGTCGGCATCGCCGCCTTTACGCGCAACAAAGGCGTTCTATATAAAACTGCGTTTCGGCCATCACACGAACTGGGTGCGATCGAGAGAGATGAGCAGGATCTGGAGTTCACCCCCCATGTTGCAATCGCTCAGGTTCGCGGTCGAGTTTTCACAGAGGGTGAGAGCGACCATCAACGAATTCCAAATCGCAGGACCACCTGCCGTCAACTGACAATTTCGTTGGACGGAGCGTTAGTAAATGCTCGCGAGGTTAGGGCAGAGCTGATTGCCCAAGGTCACACCTTCGAGGGGCAGACGCATGCCGAACTCTTGCTCAAGTTACTGGAACACATTTGTGAAAGGGATTACTGGCGCCAAGGCCTGCGGGTAAACTATGAGAACGTCTTTCGTGAGATCGATGGGCGCATCGACGGTGCTATCAGTGCACTTTTGCTGGACGCCGAAGGAAATCTGATTGCGTTCCGCAATAGATATGGTCTGCGTCCTCTGGAGTTCATGCAGACGGACGATGGATTCTTGCTCTTTGCGTCGGAAAATTGCGCCTTCGCCGGACTTCTGGGCAAGTCAGACCAAATCGTTCCCGGCCATATCAAATTTGTGGATGGCAAAAATGGGCATTGTCTCGATCGTTGTGTCAGCGATTCCCAACGTGCCGCCAAGCTTTGCGTCTACGAAGCTCTTTACCTTGGAAGTCCGGATACGTCGATTGAGGGCCGATCTCACCTTGAAACTCGTCACAGTATCGGTGTCTCGCTGGGTGAGCTTATTGCGCGGCGGCTTTCCGCAAAGCTGGACGCCACTCCAATCATCGTCTCGTCCATGCCTCATACCGGAGGACCCTACGCTGACGGCTTATTCTCATCTCTCGTAGCACGTGGGGTTAACGCCGAACGACGTGAAGTCATTGAGACGCAAATCTCTGAGCGAACTCTCATCGGCCCAAATAGCGAGCGCAAGCGTCGTATTGCTCACAAGTACCGCCTGGCTTCGACTGACGTCGAAAAACGCACGATACTCATTGCCGATGAAGCTCTCATTCGTGGCGATACCAGCCAGACCGTAACGAATATGCTTCTTGCTGCCGGGGTCAAAGCTGTCCATTGGGGAATCGGCTCACCGCCTATCGTGGCCCCAAATTACTACGGCGTAAATATTGAGACCATCGATGAACTTGCCTTCTGGCGGACATGGAAGGGACTGTCCGCTCAACAGCGGAAGCAAAGCCTACTATTTAAAGATATCGAACCGCATGTCCTCAAAATCATCGAAGGAAGAATCGCGGCCTCGATCAACGCGGCAACTGTGACTTACTTGCCCTTCCCGCGTCTTACATCGTTGCTGCCGCGGGGGAGCGAGGGAATAGATGTGTCTCCCTTTACATTCGAAATGCCAACTCCTGCAGGGCAAACGCGTGCAAATAGAGACCTGCATAACTTGGTTGCTGACCACTATAGAGCTGCCTGAGGCCCGAAGCATGAAGCCAGTTCTTGTTTTTGATTGGAATGGCACGTTGCTTGACGATGCCAATGCGCTACTGCAAACGACAAACACTATCTTGGAGCGCTTTGGACGCCCGACGATCGATCTGGATACCTTTCGTGACCATAGCGATGTCCCACTCTCCATTCTTTTCCGAAATATCGGAATGTCAGAAGCGGAAATCGCAGCCGTAGATCACGATGGGGGCGCAATCTTTCATGATACCTACGAGCCGCTAGCCGATAAAGCGGAGTTACGCTTAGGTGCGCGCACAATGCTGGAATTGGTGCGCCAAGAAGCGGCTTCGTCGATCATAGTGAGCAACCATATAGTCGCGCCCCTTGTTGCTCAATTGCAAAGGCTCGGAATCGATCGCTACTTCGACGGCGTCCTGGCCTTTGAAAGCCGTGCCACGCAGTATAAAACGATGAGCAAAGGGGAGAGACTGCGGCGATATATGGAACAGAAAGATATAAATCCCGAGTCAACCTTCATCATCGGGGATATGCCAGTAGAAACGAATATTGCACGAAGCCTCGGATTGATAAGCATATCCATTACCGGGGGATTTGTTTCCGAGTCGCGCTTGCGGGCTGCGAAGCCGGACCACATCATCCACAGCTATCACGAGCTGTTGCCGATCGTTCAAACGCACGGCTTTTTTCTTAATTGATAGATGCTATGTGCGAACGCGAGACACCACACTTAGCCGGCGGCGAAACGGGGCAGGCCTTCTCGGAGGGGGCGCATAAAAGACTGTGATCTCAGCAACTCGGCTTACCAGAGTGAAGGTGACGAGAATCGGCGGGTCGCTGGGTCGGACTGCCCTCTGTCCTGCCTAGCCACCGCCGGGTCACAGAGGAGATGGGCTTAGGAGAAGATGGATTGCTCGCGCCGTCTGCCGAAGAGTGCGATTATTCACTGAACAACCTCGTACTTCTGCAACCACTCTGCTCGAAGCTCAGGAGGGGCGATCCGTCTCGCTAGCAGGCTCCCTGTACACCACAACATCGATGCCATTGCCGAGCTGATCGCTCTTGCGGTTGCGCGCAATCTCGAGCCGGCGTGCATATGGGATTGAGGCGAGAACCGATAGACCTTCGACGATTTGATCGATACCGGCCTTATTCTTGGCTGAGAAGAAGACGATGTGACGGATCATGGTGGCCGCAAACGTGACGCTCCAACTTGGCCGCGTTCTTCTATCGGGGGCGAGCTCAAGGCAATGCTTGAACAGGCATCGGCAGCGGAGCGGTCTTTGAACGCTGTACGATGCCGCGAGTGTGTAGCAGAAGGTCCCAACAGATTTGAGCAGGATCTGACAATTATCGTGCCTAGTGCTCTGAATGTTGCTTACTTAAGTGAGGCATGATCGACGTGCCGCGCTCTGAGCCCTTTAAAGGCGCTGCTGCCGACCTCAAATTGCGAATGTTGCCGGGGCTCGACCCGTTCGAAAAGGGACCCTCGGTGCGTACCGCGCCAAGCGAGGAGTCGACGTGTTGTTTGGCAGGATCATCGTGATCGATTATCTGAGATCGGCGGAGCCCGCTCGTGCCTCGGCGGAAACTCGCGCGCGCAAAGTGGAAACGAAAAAATCGCCCTAGTCGCGCCAATATGCGTCGATCGCGTTTTTTCCAGGCAGAACGACTCCGCGCTAATTCAATGACCACAGACCAGGTGAGGTCAGTCACCAATCGTAGAGCTGTCGTACGAAACGTACCGTTCTGCAACTATTTGGGTACATTCTGCGACAAGTGAATGCCTCCGTCCATTCCGGACAGTATTTGTGCGCCGATAACAATCTTAACCTGCAACAACGCAGGAAAGACAACCCTCGGAGGGCACAATGGCGCGCGCGGCAACCATCTATGGTTCAACGTAACAGTCGGCATCCGGAAGCCTCTTAAGACGGGTGCGGCGGACACGGATCGCGGCGGGTATCTTGCACGAATTGTGCTGCTCGTGGCCTTGGGTGATACCCGCAGTAGGGTCGCTGAGCAGCCGTTGGTCGAACCGGGAGGTGAGGGCACCGTGCATTCAAGTCTGCTGAAGAGTAAGGCGGTCCTCTCCACCGGCGCCCCGGTTTGTGAGCTGTCGCTGCATATAATGGAGAATGAGGTGCGTACAACGCTGGACAACAGGTCAAGGTCGTCGAGCCTGCAGCGGATCGTGGTCACGGGTACAGGCGCCGGCGTCGGAAAGACGGTGTTCTGCGCAGGACTCGTCGATCTCCTCGGTGCGAAGTTTTGGAAACCGATTCAAGCCGGCCTCGAAGGGGAAACGGACACCGAGTGCGTCGCTCGGCTTGCAAGTCTTTCGCCGGATCGCATCGTGCCTGAGGGGTACCGACTGCAAACAGCGGTTTGGCCGCACTATTCTGCGGAGCTTGACGCGGTTCGCATCAAAACGGAATCGCTGGACCTGCCGGACACCGGAGGACAGCCGCTCGTGATCGAGGGGACCGGGGGACTAATGGAGCCGCTGAACTGCGGCTCTCTTTACATTGACATCTTGGAGAGATGGCGACTTCCTGTAGTACTGTGCGCGAGCGCAACTTTGGGCACGATCAATTGTTCACTGCTGTCCATAGAGGCGCTCCGAAGACGCCAGATCGACATTCTTGGAATCGCCTTCCTTGGCGAAAAGAATTCGGATGCTGTGAGGGCGATTTGCGAGATTGGACGGGTGCGGTGGTTAGGGCGACTGCCCTGGATTGCGCCTCTGTCGGCAGATACGCTGCAAGCTGCGTTCAAGACCTCCTTCTTGCGCGATGATTTCAAGTCATGACGCCAAAGGTGAAGTCCCCGGCTCCTTCGCATCCGATTGCGCGCGGGCGTGCAGGGCACAAGCTGCTGGCCGTTGTCCTGTTCGCCAAGTACGGCCTGCACCTGCCGATTCACCGTCAGAGCGCTACCAGCGTGCAGGCATCGACCTCGACGTACCGACGCTCGCGGACTGGGTAGGTGCCTTCGCGGCAACGCACTCTCGCCCTCGCCAGTGATGACGAAGGCCTCATGGCTCGGCTTCTTAGCTTGGGGTTTTGCAGGCACTGCATTCTCCAGGTTCAGTTTGCCGCGAGGGCAGGCCGGCCGGAAGACAAAAACGTTCTGGTGCCGGTCGGTGGGTCGGTGCCGGCATGCGGCTGCTCTGAATGTAACAGGATACGGCGCGGCAACTATTCACGAGTGTCACTTCCATCGTCGAATGGTGGCGACAACGGCACGCTTCGTCAGACGCAGGATGTTCCCGGAAAGCTACAGCGCCCTTTATTCCAGAGACGAGCAAAGGGGCGAGGAGGCCCGACCGAGGGTCCCGAGGATACGGTTGGATGCCTTGCGCTGACGCGCTTGGGTTCCAAATTCCGCCCTGCTGGCCGCGCAATGGATGCAGCCTCCAATCGAGAGTGCGCCTGAGGCGATAGAACCGGGTCAGGATGAGTTTCTAATGCTGATGAGGAAGGAGCCTCGCTCATCCGCCACTCTCCGATTTGCCCTTAATGGTAATAAATCGGCAGCCCGGTTTTCCCGCGGGCGCATGCGGCAAACAGGGTGTTCAAGTACATCTGCATCTGCCAGCTGCGGTTCGTGCCCGGACCGGGCAAATCGTCCTCGAATTCGGAACGGTCAAGCAAACGAGCCGCTAGGATCCAGGCCTCTCGTTGCCAACTCCGGATTGTGAGCGCTCGCTTGACGTGATCGTCGATCTCTCCGAAGGAGAGGTTTTGAGCGTTCTTGAAGCCACGACTAAGCTCGGTCATCGCCCACGGACTTCGCCACGGTGGCCCTCTGTGCATCAAGACCCAAGCCGGAGCGGCCCTGCTTCTGAGTCGATACGCGATAATAGCAACGAACTTATGTTTCACGGCTGTCTCCCTCTCGATGGGCGCCCGCGAAAAACTTAGTCAACGAGCGTTGTCACCATATTTTGCGGAGGAATCGCCCGGCAATATGGGCCGCATGAGTCAAAAGGACTCAGGCAACTCGCAGGGATGGCGCGAGGTTTTGCTGGCCGTGAGCATGCTTTGGCCCCGCCAAGCGCGGAAGCTCCGGACTGTAAACGCTGCGCTAAACGGTGTGTCAGAAACTGAAGGGGGCAGCACGGGGGAAAGATCGTAGCCGTCGCCATGAGGTGACCTCTTGAATTTGCGGCCCCTGCGTAATCTCCGGCCGGGCGCGGACGGTTCGTGCAACGAGCATACCGCTAGAGTTTGCCAGTAATCTCTTTCGCCTTGTGAACTATCTCTTCCCACGCAAGGACGGTGACCGTGTTCTTGGATCTGCCGTTCCAAACCCCTCCGTAAGCGACGAGATTATCCCGCATTCTCATCAGGCCTCGGATGGGGAAGGGAAGCGTTACGCCTCCAATCTCTGAACTTGATAATAGGTCAATGGCGCTGACGCTACCCCCATCTGTTCCAGCACAGAACGTGTTCTCATTAATGCCTGCAACACAGGTGTATTTTGCTGCATCCGATGCAAACATAAAGCGAGTATACATGCCTCGGGAAAGATTAATGTGAGCCAGTTTCCCGTCGCCGCACAGGACTAGCGTTTCATGACTGAGTAGGCACATATCCTTGATGTAGAAATCGAGGGGCAACGTGCGGACAATGTTCAAATGCTCGTCCACAAAAAGCAGATTTTCGCCCGAAGCAACTAGCGCTTGGTTGTCGCGGGCTAAGATGCGCTGAACAGTCTTCCCCGCTTTAAGGTTTCCTGAACCGTAGCGCCCGAGAGAGCCTGTAGCCACGGACCAACGACGCAAGATTCCGTCACGTGTCCCGCTAACGATTCCCCAAGGCATCAAGGCAATCGCTACAATCTTCTCGGTATAGACTGTGTCCCTCTCCAAGCTCACCAGGGTCGAAGGATTGATGGTCTCAATGCCGCTGTCACACCCCGCGACAATAGTTTCAGAGGTTCTAGCCAAGCAATTTATGGTGCTGGCACTGACAGAATGGTGATCAGCTATTTTTCCGGCGGTTACATCCAGAACATTCACTATGCCGTTCCTTCCTGCAAGCAAGACACGCCGATCATCGAGCCGTGAGGCGCAAATAAAGGTTTCTGTGCCAACCGAAGCGCGGGTCTTTAGCCTCAGCTGCTTTTGATCGAGAGGGTCATCGCCGAAGATCTTTTGCAGAAACTCGCCAACATGTTTCGTAAAGCGACCTCCTTTTTCAATGAGACCCGATAGATCAGAGACAAAATCGGCTGCCTGTTTGTAGCTGCGCTGAAAGCGCTCGGCTAACTTGCGCAGCTCGTCAACTATTTTGTCGGCACCTTCAGTCAGGAATCGAAATACACCTTGGAACAGGATATTTTGCTCTAGCGATAGCTTGATCGCAAATACGCTTGCGCTCATTCGTTGGACTACGAGCTTCGCATTGCGAAGCAACTCTATGTTTACATCCAACCGTTCGATCTTGATCAGATTCACCTCGAAACGCTGATAGGTGGTGTGCGTTCGTGTCAGCAGCTCGCTGGCTTCTTCTCGCAAACTCGAAATTTGTGAGGTGACGAGGCGAGAGTCGATTTGAGCGGTGCGTTGGAGGGCGGCAATTTCGCTATGCGCGTTTTTCACATCAGTTGGATTGAGTGCCCGCATTGCACGCTCAAGGTCTACATAAAGGCGGTCCATTGCCGAGAGTAGATGGTCGACGGAGTATTCGCCCGCATCACTTTTGTCGTGAAGCTCATTTCTTACTGCGTAAAGTCCATCGCGAATGATCAGGATTTTTTCCAAATCTTCGACCTGCCACGCCTCAGGTTCCAAATTCAGAGAATCGCACAGAGCATTTAGATCAGCCCGATCAACAAGACCTTGCATTGGAACGTTGAGGCGTGATGCCAGCAATGAAATTGCGCTGGCATCGTCCCGAACTCGTTTTAAGAATTCGTCGCGTTCTTCCATGTATGTCGAGCCCCGGCCGCCAGACTTCGAATATGCAGGGTGAAGAAGTAACCCGCGAATCTTTGAGCAACGATGTTTGAGCCGAACGCGTAGGTCAAGCGCGTCCATCCAAGGCGATGCCGGTAATCGTGACGACGGCGGAAATGTACGACGTTTGGCTCCGCGCGCCTTGGGACGAGGCGAAGCCGCTGCAGCGGCCCCTCCCGGAGGGCGCGCTGCGGATCGTCGCCACCGGCGAGAAGGAAAACCCGGTACTGGCCGCTCGAGGAGGCCATTTGGCAGCAAGCTGCCACGAAATTGGGGTTTGCGGCTGTGCACAGTGCGGCGGAACACGTGGACAAGCGGCGGCTCTCACGATTTCGAATCCCTACCCTGTGATAACCACCCGGAACGAACCGGGCGGCACAAGATTCGTCCGGGCGGAAGTTTGATCTCGATGCAGATGACCAAGGAGAGACGACCGACATCCGGACGCTGCGCGGCTGGGCGATTTCCGTGATGCAGGAAGCCGGCGCTATCCGCGAATGCGAGGAGCACGGCTGGATGCAGGATCGCGTCGTCCCGCACGCGCGCGATCGCGCCTATAATATCGCCCGTCGGGATCGGCCGGCAGGCGTTTCTCCCGACCAAGCCACAGATGCGATCACAGAGCTCTTGGAGTCGGTCGGTGATACCTGTCCCGAGTGTCCGCCAAGGACTTGGTCTAAGCTGGGACGGCTGCACGGCGAACGTCCATAATCTAAATATGGTCCAGTCAAGGCGGAGACCGACCTCAACGCCTCGGCCGGCATCTCCTACCAATAAGTTTCTGGCGAAGCTCGCTTCCGATCACCGAAACCCCAATGGTCAGTTCGTCATCGCGCCCTGAGATGGGTCCGCGTTCGTGGACACTGCTCTTCTTTGCAGTCGGAAATGGTGCGGGGCGGCAGCTGGATTTCGAGCTTTGATTCACGGCAGTCGCCAAACCCGCTACGCAGGTGTACGCGGGGCAGCAAGAACTGAAATCCACGTGTTGCGGCGAGCTGTGGCCCTAGGGCCAAGAAGTCCTCCAAGTTGGAGAAATGAATCGGACTGGCTTGGCGGCTGATTGAAAATTTTCGGACATGGTGCTCTAGAAGTTCGCCTGAGTTCCCAAGCTTCTTGCTGGTGTAGCGAGCCGCCTGATAACCCGAACAAGCATCGGGTCGCCTAAATCGGTAGGTCAAGGTATCTCCTCCGCTATCGAAGTGGCGACGAAAGGACCTCCGACGACCGGCGAGTTCCAAGCCGATGTAGTGATATTCGCATTGACTCTACGCAACCGAGCCATATTCTTACGCAATTACTGGGTGCAAAGCTCCGGATACGGGCGCCCTGCCGACCATTGCTGTTTTTTGCTCGCTGTTTGATCCACGACGCGTGAGTCGCGTCAACAAGACACCGGACAATCATGATGCGAAGATGGTTGTTACTATTCGTTGTTGGATTTCTTTGGTGGAATACCGCCGCTGATGCGCAAATCAAAAGGCCGTTGGTATTTATCCCAGGCATCCTTGGCACCCGTCTATGTGACGAGCAAAATAATCTGGTATGGGGAGGCTTAGGTTCTCTCTCTAACTTTGGTCAGATCGATCTTTTGGCCGATCAACCAAAGAATTTGCATCCCTGCGGCCTAATCGAAACGATCGTATCGCTAGGGCCTTTTTGGCAGGCGGACATCTATGCGCCGCTTCTCACCCATTTGAGAACGATCGGCTACCAGGAGGGCACCAGTCTGATCATCTTCGATTATGATTGGCGCCGGAGCAACAAGACTACTGCTGATGATCTTGCGGCGTTTCTGACTAATCACAAAGACCTGCAAAATCGTGATTTTGACATTCTGGCGCATAGCATGGGCGGTTTGGTTGTGCGGCTCTTAGTCACGCGCCACCCCGAGATGGCGAGCTCGATTAAGCGGATCATTACAATGGGCACGCCATTCCAGGGAACTGGTCGCGCCCTGGAGGTTGTTGCAAAGGGGTGGGGACCGATACCGAACTTTCTGGCTGGCCGAATGAAGACTATTCGTAGGACAGCACTGTCTTTTCCGTCTCTTTATGAACTGTTTCCCAGCTACAAGTTTGGGAGAGATTGCTGCAGGTCGGGATCTCTTGGTCAAACCAAAACGAGCAACTTTGATATTTTCGACTTCTCTCTCTGGGAGAAGAACGGGTGGGCCGCCGAGATCTACGACACAGCGCAAGGCCGCGAGTACTTACGAGCCAATCTCATGCGAGCGCGGTCGATCAGAGCTGAAATCGAGGATGGAGCGTCTGTTTCTCGACCCGAACTCCATTTCGTTGGAACAAAGCGTGATACACCTTTTTATGTCTACGTGAACCCTAACTCTCCAAGTCTAGATCATTGGGAGTTTGCATTTGGGCCAGGAGACAGCGTCGTTCCTGCCTGGAGTGCCGCGGACGCTTTCTCAGATTCGTTGGCGGGGTCTCGACCAGCTTTCCCCGCGCACGCAACGATTTTTACTGATGAGAACTTGCAGGAGACTTTGAAGCTGGAGCTGACGGAATCTCCGGCGCCTCGCAAGAAGAACGAGGCAATCATTCAGACGAGCGAAGGAGGTAAAACTCTCAACGGGATCGCGGTGGACGTGGATCGTTATTTTGTAGGTGAATCCGGCGATACCGTTAATCTCCGGGTGACGCTGCGATTGGGCGAAAGGCTTGATCGGGCGATTGTGTCTCTTACGGCCATTCAAGCTGATGCGGGGATGGCGGCAATTCCTCTTCTCGATGTTACCTCGGACGGTCAGAGGGACGCAGACACCTTTGTCGCTGAAGGAACTTTGAAGATTACTGGCCAACCCAGCGTGAAGAGGATCGACGTAGATATTCCTGGTGTTGGTGTCCAAAGCTCTTACGTCGAGATCGTTCAATGACAGTAGGTGGACTCGGACGATTAGTCGTTATTTTGTCTGTCGTGACGGGACTTTTGTCTTTGTCCTATGCGCAGAGTCCTGATCGCGGTGCCATATTCAACCAGTATAAGCGCGCCATAGTGTCGATCCGAGTTGTCGGAACTGACACTAAAGGAAATGCAACGACTCGCCGAGGCACAGGTGTCTTAGTCTCCGATAAGTGGGTAGTCACAGCACGACACGTCGTAGGCGCCGATTCGATGTGGCAGGAGCTTCCGTCAGGACCCAATCGTCGTATTGAAGTCTCTTCGATAGAGCCGAACGGAAGGAAGACGGTTCTTTCTGAAGCTTCGGCGAAACTCTCGACCACCGATGATATTGCGGTTCTCATTTTAGACAGTAAAGGAGATACCTGTGCTCCGATCAGCAACAGCTCGATCTCCGACGATCCGAAGACCCTAGTCGGCCTATTCTGGGGTAGAGAGACGAACGTGCCCGATCCGTTGAATGTAGATACCTTGTCTCGAGGGCGCGGCCAGGGCGATCGTATCGTGATTAACTACAAACCCATCGATGGCGACAGCGGATCTCCACTCTTTGACGCAAGGGGCTACGTTGTCGCAATCCTTTCTGGCGATGCTGATCGTCCAGAAACGTCGGCCGCAGTACCGGCCTATGCAGCAAGGATCCTTCTTCCAGGAGACGCGGTTTGCAAGCGCGACGTGCCAACTGGCAGTGGTGCGAGCAGTTTTGACGTCTTGCCTTCTCCCTGGAAGCAGCTCGAAAGCGAACAACGTGGCGTCGTTCGATCTCGAGTGTCGACCAACAAATCAGTGCCATTCCCTGGTAACTTCGTGATTTCTGGCGACCGGTATTGGCCAGAACCGAGTCTGGCGGCGGAGCGGCTAGTGTTCGAGCCGGGTTCGCGGCTGATATTCAAAGAATCCAGCGCTTGGACAACCAGAGAACTGACGGTGGTCGCCGGGGAGATTAGATCCTTGTCTCAAGAGAATCCGGGAGTCATTACCTGGGAGCCTGCTTCCGCACCTGTGGCGGCACCCGCTGGGGCCGTCGGGAAAAGTGGACCAGCTGGCGTCGGCGATGGTGCGTCCGGCGGAAATGGTGGCAAAGGAGGTACAGGTGCGACCCCTTCTCCGGGCCGCGATGGCCCCCAGCTTACGCTGTTGGTGAAGCGATCAATCAATCCGATCGTTCTAGACGTGAGGGGCCAAGGCGGCGGTCCTGGAGGAAACGGAGGGGAAGGAGGAGTTGGAGGTGCTGGCGCGCCCGGTCGCAGAGCATCTTCTTCAGCATTCGACTGTAAGCGTGGGCCAGGGGACGGTGGTCGCGGCGGCGATGGTGGTATCGGGGGCGATGGAGGTGGCGGCGGTGCTGGTGGCAATGGCGGTATTGTTACGATGCTCACACCTGAGCCAGAGATACACGCTCTTAGTCGTATAATTCTGCGCGTTGGTGCCGGACGCGAAGCGGCGGGTGGTGCTGCGGGCCAAGGCGGACGAGGCGGGCCCGGAGGATCAAGAGGCCTTCCTGCGCCGCCGTTTTGTGCCAATGACGGCCGGGATGGTGACCCGGGAGTTTCAGGTCGAGCTGGCGCTGGGGGCGAATCTGGTCTTCCAGGTAAGGATGGCTCAGCTTTCGTCGGCTCCATATCCGAGGATGAAGTGACTCGCCTGGTTTCTCAATAGCGCGTACCCGCGCCTCCGATCATGGCTAGCAGGCGAGCGGTTCCTCTTACGTGCACCGGCGGCCAGCAGACGTTACGCATCAAACATTGCCGGTCGGTCATCAGCTTTCGCGAGCCGAACTCGCTCTCGTGTGCGAGAGGCTCATGACGGTGGGTTTGCCGTCCCGGTCGCGGTAGCGGCGGGTCTGACCGGCGGTCGGCTGATCAGGAGCCGGCGAGCGGCCCTTCGCCGGCCCTATGTGGCAGGAGGCGGGCAGAGATTCCGCTGCCCTGGATAGCAGCGGAAAATTCGCAGCAACGAAGCGGGGCACCTTGGGCTGGGAGCAGCGTACGCATCCGACGGTGCTTACGATTACGCACATTTTTTGAGATGCACTGAGCCGAAAAACTTGAGTCGCCAGAATCACTTGTGATTCTTTGATGGGCACCTGATTCGAGAAGAGGTGCTCTATGGGGCTGACTTCACGCGTCCGGAATGAGAAGGTGCATCGGCCGGCGTCTGACGCGGTGACCTGGTTTGACCGTGAAGCTGCGCTGTGCGAATTCCAGGACGCTCGACTCGGCGAGAGATTTCGCATGCTGCTGAAGCAGATTGGTGGAGACATCGGCCAGAGCATTCCGATGGTTTGCCAAGTCTGGGCGAATACCAAGGCGGCCCAAAGCGCATGTTGGCTGCCATCGCGCGGTCAATCGTAAGCGTAGCGCCGAGGCCCTTTGGATTGTTTACTTGAGAGCACCGTTAGAAGAGTCATCTTCTGGAAGGGTGCTCACAATGGACGACCATTCTGACGACATAAGACGACCGTTGTCACCGCGTATCGAAAGTTTATGCTGGCGCAGGTCGCAGGCGCTGGCCGGATGATTTGAAGGCGCAGATTGCTGCGGAAAGCCTCCAGCCGGAGGCGGTTGTCACAGACGTCGCCCGTCGCCATGGCTGCCGGCCCCAGCAGGTGCATGACTGGCGGCGCCGGGCGCGTTTGGGCCAGTTGGTGCTGCCGGCTTCGGCGGAGACGCTGTCGTTCGTGCCGGTGCTGTCGGAATCGCCGCTACCGGCGTTCGCAGAGCCTGCCGGGTCGCCGG
>NZ_JCAMOP010000069.1:0-28888 GCF_059512345.1 Bradyrhizobium sp. Unk1 | reverse complement strand
GTACGAAAGCCAATATCGGAAGCTGATCGCTCCTGCAGAGGGCGCCGAACGGGAATGCGCTCTGCAACTGCCACGATGCTGAAACTGTCGAGAGCGGCGACGGAACACGCGTACGGATTTCAAGACACATGGAGCTGGGAATCAAGGAGGAACGAGCATCCGGAGTCCTACGTTGTCTCGCATTGATGTTGCCAATAGGAGGAAACGATGGAAACGGAAAGGCGTGAAACAGGAACGCTGATCGGTAGCGATAAGGTCGAAGGCACGGCGGTCTACGGCACCGATAGCCAAAAGATCGGCTCGATCGAACGCGTCATGATCGACAAGGTCAGCGGCCGCGTCTCGTATGCGGTTCTCGGCTTCGGTGGCTTCCTAGGGATCGGAGACGATCACTATCCGCTGCCGTGGCAATCACTAAAATACGATACGGGTCTCGGCGGCTATCGGACCAATCTCACCGCAGAAAGGCTGCAGGGAGCCCCGAAATACGGCAATGACAACGATTGGAATTGGGAAGACCCGGGACGGGCAAAGGTTGTGAACGATTACTATTCTGGGTTCTGAACCGAGCGGCCCGAGTTTGCTCAGGTGCCGTTACGGTTGCGGGGCCCGGACTCCTAGGCACTCCGGCCCCCCGCTCGTCGGATTGCTGAGCGTCGACGAATGACTGCGAAGATGAATCTGGCTTCGGAGAGCGATTTCGCCGGAACGACAGCCGGCGCTGCCGGTTAAATCTCATAGCTCAGGGAAAAAGCTCAGGGAAATCGACGTTTGAAATTCGGCCTCGGCTCTCCACTATGGAGGTCGGGGCCCATTTCCGTTGAGCCGGTCGGCCTTCGGAGCTGCAAACGGAGTTCGGGGGATGGAGCTCACGGACCTAGAGCGGGATTTTCTGCGGAGTCTCCAGGACGGGCCATGGATCAGTCCGCCGATGTTCGACCACGAGCTTGTCGCGCGGATCGTCGAGCTCGGCCTGGTGGAGAGCGAACCGTTGCAGTCGGAAGAGATCGAATATCGGATCACCGATGCCGGGCGGGCGGCGCTCAGCTGAGCGACGGCCCTATTCTTCCTTAAGCGCCGACTTGACCTGAGCAGCCGGCCAGCTTTCGCGCTCGGGCGATAAGCGCACCTTGACGCCGCCGCCGACCAGCACGTGCGAACAGAGATCGTCCTCGGCCGACGCGACAGAGATCTTCATCTCAGGCTTCCGGTTCAGCGTAAGATCGAGATCGCCCGGGAAGATCCGCCAGCGCGAGCCGTCGTCGAGCTCGACGATGTGGCTTGTGAAATGCGATCCGATCTTCATTGGCGGTAGCGTTGCCCACACTCCTGTCCGGCCGGAGCCTGGGCATTCGAGTTGTTCGGGTTTTGCTTGTCAAAGCGAGCGCCGCAAGGCGGAGGCCGCTCGCCCTGTGAAGCTCGACTACCTACTGAGCGAATGAGCGAGCAAGAAACGCAGCATCTCCCTCGTCGCGTCGGGCCCGCGCGGATCGGCGTAGGATCCGGCGGGACTGCCTCCGGACCAGGCGTGGCCGGCACTGTGGATATTCCAATGCTCGGAGATCGCACGCCCCCCCGCGTCATTCAAGATCGTGCGGGTATATGCGTGGCCGTCCGGAACTTGTCCGCGAAGCACCTTCGCTTTCAAGCCTGCTGCGTTGGCGCAATGCTCGACGATCTGGGTGCCGTTCCTCGGATGTACCGTGGTGTCGCCATCGCCATGAAAAACGATGGTAGGCACAGGACGCTTGCCAGCCGAAATCGGCTTGGATTCGCCTCCCTGCCGCATGGCGGCGAACGCGGACGGAAGATCACTGGCGGCCCCACAGGCGAGACCGGAATGAACGCCAACCGCCGCGTACACGTCTGGATACGTTGCCCCCATGATGGCGGCCGCGGCCCCGCCCGCTGATAGTCCGGCGACGTAGACGCGTTTCGGATCGATTCCATAGTCGCGCATGATCTGGCGGGTGATGCCGGCGATCAGGGATGGCTCGCCACCGCCACGGCGCTGGTCGCCCGTGCGAAACCAGTTCCAGCACTTGGACTGGTTGGCGCCGCTCGGCTGCTCAGGATAGACAACGAAGCAATTCCGCTCTTCCGCCAGGAAGTTCATCCGCGTCCCCGCGGCAAAATCATCGGGCGACTGGGTGCAGCCGTGAAGCATGACGATCAGAGGAAGCTCTCGTCCCTCGGATCGGCTCGGGATGAACAGCTTGTAGGTCCGGCTTCCGGCCGCGCTGCCGAAGGTGCCCGCGATGAACCGCGTGCCCTCGGGCGCAATGTCCGCTGGGGACGGCGGGGCGCGCCTAATCGGACTTCCGATCCCGGAAAAATCCCGCATGCCGTCGAGCGCTGAGGTGCGCTTACGTCTCTGACCGTAGCGGGCCTGCGCGGCCTGCGGGCGTACACTCTCCTCGGTGACGTTCGCCTTGACGTCAATGGACGGCGGCCCAAGAAACGGAGGCGGAGCCTGGGAGGCGCCGCGGGACGTCGGTCCGGGAGCGCTATGGCCCTGAAGCATGCGTTGCAGGAGCGCGGTGGCCTCGACCAATCGGCCTGAACGCGTGAGGCGGGTGGCTTCGCGGACCGTGTCTTGATTCAGCATCGTTTCACCTCATTCTGTCGGCGAGAGCGGCCTTGACCGCGGGAGTGGCATGAAGCGCCCCCAGCACCGAAACCGAAGCAATGGCGACGCGGGCCAGCTCGGGCGTGACGTCTTGAGCGATGGTCGCGAGGCCCAGCACGTTGATGTGCAGCATCTCGCCAGTGCGCCGCGCCGCTTCGAGATCCGCGCGCGTGTAATTCCGGAGGCCGAGATCCAAGCCTTGACGGGCGGTAGATTGCTTGACCACGTCGGCGTGACGCTCGAGCTGATTGCGGATCGCCGTCCGGATGAAATCCGTGCGGTTCGAATAGAACCCATCCTTCACCATCAAATCGACGTGGCCCAGGTCGACGAAACCGAGATTGATGGTGATCTTTTCAGTTTCCGGAGACTTCGGCCTCAGTTCTTGAACATTCGAGGGCATCTGCTTCGCCATCCTATTGCCATCTAGCTGGATGGTATATGGATGGTACTGCGTTCCATACAAGAGGGGCGCTTGACGGAACTTTGGGAGAAAGTGCCGGGCTTGTCTGCTGCTGCGAAGGCAATCGAAACGGTCGAGCAGAAGGCAGGGCAAGATGCCTGCGGCCTTTGCAGGATGATCGCGCTCGTTTACTCCGGCCCCGGCATGGAGGCCGACGAAACTACTTCCGCTTGATTGTACGAGTCTCAGCCGTAGCAGCCCCTCGGAAGGCGCAAAAAACTTTGGCTCGACGAGGCTAACCGCCGAGGAAGGGCGGATTGCCTGGGCTTGTGCACGGTTAAGTGGAACAGGTGGACAGTCCTTCGCCATGCCGATTCTGAATCCCTGTCCCGTGCTAACCGGCCGGAACGACCGAGGGGGCGGAAGGATTCGTCCGGGCAGGAGCGACGCCATGCTGATGACGAAACAGAAACGCCCGGCGATCCGAACGCTGCGAGGCTGGGCGCTCGCCGTATTGCAAGAGGCCGGCGCAATCCAAGAATGCGAAGAGCACGGCTGGGCGCAGGATCGCGCCGATCCTCATGCCCGAGAATGCGCCTTCGATATTGCGAGGCAGGATCCACCGCCCCGCATCTCGCCGAAAGCGGCGGTTGCCGCAGTCGCGACTGTTCTTGAAGGCATAGGCGATACCTGCCCGGAATGCGACTAAGCGGCCTGCTCCGCCTCCACCGAGACGCCCTCGTCGCGCTTTTTGTTAATGAGGTTCAAAAGCCGGGCTGCCGCCCGAGCGTCGCTGATCGACACGGTCACCGTCTCCCGAGATCCGTCGCGCCTCGGTGGCGTAACGGTGGAGATATCAGGCCGGTTAAACGCCCTGTTGGGCGAAAAAGCTTTCCCAAACCAGGTCAAAGGGGTGTGGGGAAAGATGGTAGCGGGAGACCGCTACAGCGCCAGACCCACTATTTCGGGAGTCCTGTTTTCATACCGAAGGGCAGCCTAACTAAAGATGCGGACCCGCGGTAGTTCGTCAAAAGCCGCCGTTTGTACGCAATGCCTCGCCGGCGAGAAATGATCCGCGAGCAGGTTCAAATCTTGGAGGCGCAACACCCGATTATTGCGATTGATTGAACAGGAGATTCCTAAGCTTGCTGTATAACTGATTCCGACCGGGCCGCTGATTAAGAGTCCTGAAGATCAGCAGGTCTTTCAATAAGGTGACTGCAAACCAGGGGGATGAAGGCGCTTTGATACCATTGAGGTATTACCGGGCAAGCAAACCGGGATCATAGGGCCCAATAGGCCTGACGGCATCCGGTTGAGACTGCTCAGAAGTTAGGCGCCAAGCCGCCGGAATGGCGGATAACTACATCGATCTTGAGCGCAGAGATTTTTGTGAGCCTATTAAAGAGGTCGCCCTGATTCGACTGGAAGGCGCGACAAATGGAATATCTCTACATCGGCTACCTACTTCACGGTGTGGCCCGCGTCGTTGCTGAGAGCCGCAAGCTGTTCGTCACCGTGCGCAGGCGACGACCAAGGTCCAAGCGTAACGCGCACACATGATTCGATGCCGCCCACGAACAGCGGCGCGTCGTTTGTCAATCCCGAAATCGCACTTATCTCGACTTGAAGGCCCTCAACCGTGTAGGGATCAGCGGCCGCGGGTGGATCGCCGCCCAGATAGTCCCTGCCGACGAGCGTGCCGCAATCGAGCGGCACCTGGCGCAGATCGACCTAATCCAGGGTTCGTTGAGGGAGGTCGAGGCGGATATCGCGCGTGAAGCGATGTCCGATCCGGTCATTCGGCGGCTGATGACGCTCCCGGGTGTGGATTTGACGGTGGCTTCGGGCGTGGCCGCGGCCGTCGGCGACATTCGGCGCTTTGCCGATCCGACCAGGCTGGTGAGCTACCTGGGGCTAAACCCGAGCGTAAGGCAGTCTGGCGAGGGTTCCGCCTACCATGGCAGGAGGCCAAGCTCGCGGAATGCTCGTCGAAGCAGCATGGGCTGTAGCCCGTGCCTCACCCAGAATGTTACTGGACAACTTCTCGCCGATGATTGGGTCGGTGCCATCGAATTGGTTCGGTGGCGTCTATGGCGGGAAAGATCAGCATGGGCGCGCGGCGCGAGGTAGTGTCGGCGGTAACGGAGCGTTACCGGTCGGCCAAACGAGCGGAGAAGGGACGGATCCTCGACGAGCTGTGCGCGACGACGGGCTGCCATCGCAAGCATGCGGTGCGCGCGCTCCGGCGACGCGAGACGGTTGGACCGGCGAGGTCGAGGCAACAAGAAAGCGAAGACGCAGATATTCATTGAACGTGCGGATCGGGACGTCGCGCCGGATTGCCGACTAGAATCCGGCACGGCGCCGCCTGCCGCCGCTCGCCGCGATCTTCACATCGACGAGCAGACGATCGATGGTAGCCGCGCTGATGGCCAGAACACGATCACTGCCCGACTGGCCAAGCTGCAATCGGCCATGTTGCTCAAGGGCAGGCAGCAAGGTCGGGATCATCACCTTGAGCCGCTTGCCGCACACCCGATCCGACGCCTCCCACACAGCGCGTCCTTGATCGTCGCGCCAGTGCAACGGCTGCTGAGGGCGCTCAGACGGAGGGCTGCCGAACGGTTGGTCGCCCAGGGCCCGCTCGACAGCCCCTCTCGTCGAGCAAGGCGGGAAAGCCATCTGACGCGACCGATTAGTCGACATCGGATCGTCATCGGCAATGGCGCCATCAGGGTAACATTCGTAGATGCGGCAATGCGGGGGGTCAATATTGCAGACGATGAAAGGATCGGATCTCCTGTTGTTTGCGGGTCCGATCCTTCACCGCCGCCTCCCGCGCACGGATCAAGTCCCGCATAGCTTCATGCGCTGCGTCCGGAGTCCAGATCTCCGTCAGTTCGCCGGCACGGAACAAGCGGGCAAGCTTCTCGGCATCCCGGCGGTTTGTTTTGATCCGATCACCGGGCTTGTGTGGAATCAGCGACGGGGCAATGACAGCACATTCATGGCCAAGTGTTTCGATCTCTCGCTTCAGCCCATATCCCGTCGGCCCAGCCTCATAGCAAAATCTCAAACGTAAACCTGGCCGTGCGAGCTTGCGGACGAGCCGTCCTACCGACGCGTTGTCAGAGGATATTTCACCCAGATAGCGAACCTCGCCGTTGCGCCCGCTCTCGGCAACCGCAACTGCATGTCGATCTTTGGAAACATCCAAACCTACGAAAAGGGCGTTATTGTCTTCCACGGTTCGTCCTCCTGGCGTGAGGATAGGCTCCTTGAGCAACCCTCGTTCAACACCGCCAGTGTAGGGCGAACCACCCACCGCCGGCATTACAGAAGGGAAATACGGTCTTACGCTCAGGCACACCTGCGCGATGGTCGTTCTGCAAGCGACCGGGGACATTCGAAAGGTGTCGCTGTGGCTGGGCCACGCTACGCTGAGGACCACCGAGGTCTACACCCGCGGCGACCGTTGAATGCCTGACCAAGGATCGCTCGGCTACGTTGGCATTTTATGACTTCCCTGCCGAGCACTGGTCGGATCTGCGCAGGTCGAATCCAATCGAGAGCGTCTTTGCCACGGTCAGGCGCCGGACTGTGCGAACGAAGGGAGCGTTATCGCCGCACATAGCAAGTTGATGGTCATCAAGCTCGTTGGAAGGGCACAAACCAGCTGCCGAAGGTGATATCCGGGGTGAAGTTTGCGGACGGAATCGAAGTCATTCCGACCGCTGAAGTCCGCGCCGCCTGATCGGACCCCGTCACCCAAAATCCCTCATAGCTCGCGTCCTGAAGGCTTGTTGCACAAGGTAATTCTTTCTTGTCGGCTATTGCGCGCGGACGGCTGCGAACGGATGCAGCCCACCAACGCCCCGGACATAATGGATCGCCTTAGACCACATGGCCCACGGCAAGAGCAGCAGTATGAATCTCTGCCAGTGAGTTCGCCGGTCGATTTCACAGGCACTCAGAGCAGAACTGCGATGACCAGGTTCCCTCCTATAGCGGCATTTTGTAAACCTTGCCTGAGGAAGCGAGCCCGGCTTCGTAATGCATACCATGCAGAGTGAAGATGGAGTGGGGTCGGTCCCCTTTGGCAGCAGGCCGTGTTGTTGCATTCCATGCATCAGTGGCTCCGACGCCCATTGGACGTCGTGTTTCCACTCCGTACCGACGATTTCTCCTAAATCCGCTAGCGGAGGCGGCATGTACTGTGGCGCGCCGAAGATCGACACACCGTTCTGCTCCTACGATGGTGGGTCTGGCTGATTGACGCTTTGCGCTGGCGAATGGGCCGATGAAGGCATTCCGGCCCAAAAGTTCGCCGTGTTGTAACTATCCCCGGCAGGCTGGCCAGCTGGATACCCTCCAGCCGGATCCAGTGCCCGCCAAACTCCTGACGTCTGATCTTTCAGCTCCTCCAACGATATCGGCTGATTAACAGTTTGCGCCGGCGCATAGTCCGATGAGGTAGCGTAGCTCAACCGTCGTTGGAGTTCACTCCGACTGGGCTCCAGATGAGTGAGGTCAAGGTTTGGCTGCCTCCCGCTGAGCAATTCGTTTACCAGAGCTCGCGTGCCATCAACCACAAAGACACCGCAATCAAAGTCGTTCTGCTGCTGGCGCATGCCGGCATATCGCAGGTCGGTATTCAACAGCCTTGCGACCGTTTGGGCAACCCAGTCATTATGTCCGCCGAGGGAATCGTAGTGATAGGCGACCGGCCATTGCCGATCGCTGCGATCGACCAGCAGCAGCGACCAGTGGGTTCCATGAGTCGTAGCTTCGGCATTGCTCAGCGGCAGGAACAGGAAGTCGGCTGTACCGTGACGAGCCTCGAATTCTTCAACCCTCTCACCGCCACTCAGACGCATGTTAAGGATCACGAGCGGATCCGCAAAATGCGTCCGAGCAGCGAGACCTCCATCGAACCTCTCTAGCTCTAGCCGCAGGAGCTCGTAATCCTGATTGATATGTTGGTCTCCTAGCCACTCGTGGTTGCCGAGCACTGACTTGCTGCGGTCTTGGTGCGAGGCATAAACCTGCTGCTCCTCAGGATAGGAGGTTAGATCGACGATCGGGGCAACGTCAGACCGCCTCTGCGGCAAAGAGCTGGCGGCCCCGCCGGCAGCTTCCTGCACTCCGCGAAATCTCTCGAACGCTCTTACCACTGTAGGCAAACTCTTGCCTCCGCACGCTTGGACATCGTCTTTCAATGACGAATCACCAACCCGATAAGAAATGGCTCCCCTGTTGTTTGCGAAGCACCAGCGAGACAGAGCGCGGAGATCGCGTGCATACTTGCTCGCAGTCTCGGTAGAATGGCCCAAATCTATACAGGCCTGCTCGAACCGCTGAATGTGATCCACGTCTTCCTTATAATGGTTGAGCCCCTTTAATCTGCGGATTGCATTCACCGCTGCATGGGCGAACTTACCGATGGCCATAGCTTCCTTAAGCAATGCCGTGTCTTTAATGTCGTAAAGCCGGGCAGCAAATCCCCTCTGGCCATTTTTAGCGCACGCGCGGGCGAGCCTTCGAAGCTGATTCGCACTGGCGACGAGGCGCTTGGGGGGTATCGTATCCGCGCATTGCTTCTTATACCATGCGATGAGCTCCTCGTCCGAGGGAGTGGCACCCGTCATGGGCTCCTTGGGCGCTGTGTCTCGCATGCTGCTGAACCTTTCGCCTTGAGGGCTGGATTGCGGCACCCTGTTTGGATCGTCGACTGAAGCTCGGGGGAGCTCACTGATGACGCTACCTAGCCACTCGTGGTTGCCGAGCACTGGCTTGCTGCGGTGTTGGTGCGAGGCATAAACCTGCTGCTCCTCAGGATAGGAGGTTAGATCGACGATCGGGGCAACGTCAGACCGCCTCTGCGGCAAAGAGCTGGCGGCCCCGCCGGCAGCTTCCTGCACTCCGCGAAATCTCTCGAACGCTCTTACCACTGTAGGCAAGCTCTTGCCTCCGCATGCTCGGACATCGTCTTTCAATGACGAATCACCAACCCGATAAGAAATGGGTCCCCTGTTGTTTGCGAAGCACCAGCGAGACAGAGCGCGGAGATCGCGTGCATACTTGCTCGCAGTCTTGGTAGACTGGCCCAAATCTATATAGGCCTGCTCGAACCGCTGAATGTGATCCTCGTCTTCCTTATAATGGTTGACGACTGAAGCTCGGGGGAGCTCACTGATGACGCTATCACCGTAGATGTCTGAGGGAGCCGCGGGGACGTGGGCGGGCGCAAAATGAGCGTCGTCGCGCAATTCGGACGGCGTCGGCGCAACAAGGTCGACAAATGACTCAAGACCGCCGTAAGTGTCTGAGCGGGTCCTGGCAGAGGCCACGGGCGCAAAGTGGGCATCGTCACGCAATTCGGATGGCGTCGGCGCATTCAGCTCAATAAACGACTCAAGACCGCCGTAGGTGTCTGAGGGAGCCGCGGGGACGTGGGCGGGCGCAAAATGAGCGTCGTCGCGCAATTCGGACGGCGTCGGCGCAACAAGGTCGACAAATGACTCAAGACCGCCGTAAGTGTCTGAGCGGGTCCTGGCAGAGGCCACGGGCGCAAAGTGGGCATCGTCACGCAATTCGGATGGCGTCGGCGCATTCAGCTCAATAAACGACTCAAGACCGCCGTAGGTGTCTGAGAGAGCTCGAGGAGTTAATGAGGACACGGGAGCTCGCATCTGCTCCCTCAAGAAAGCCCAAGCACCCTCGCTCGGGGTGGCAGGGCTCGTGGGAAGCGCCTGCGGCGGGACCCCGGCCGGGAAAGTTGACTGCTCACGGGTTTGTAGTCGCAAGCTTTGGTTCGCCTCGGCGAGTTTCAAGAAATTTCGAAGATGCGGCAAGTCGGAGCCGTATAGTTTGCCTCCTGCTCGTCCGAACGCTGCCACATCGTTGTGCAGCGTTAACGACTCCCTTTCAGAACGGTTAAGTCGGCCGGCTATGTTCTCCCTGCCACTTTCTTTCAGCCATGCGCTTAGGGCGCCAAGACGTGCAGCGCGCTCCTCGGCAGATTTCCTTTGCGCTTGTGTAACTTTGGGATGTTTCACAGCTTGGTCGAGCGCGCCACCGATGAGGACGGCGTCTTCGGGGCCAAACTCGCGAATCATCTTCAATGCGGGCAGGAGGGCCCTGTGGCCCCGGAATAGCTGTTTGGCGCGCTGGATGCGTGACTCGTGATCGAGCATCGTGATAGCATAGCCCTCGCAGCTAAGAGCTTCAGAAAATGCGCGAAGGAAGCCGCTATACCTCTTAACGATAGGTGCGGGTAGCGTGCTGCTGCGAGCCGCGCTCTCGATGAGCCCTTCGTCTTCTGGCCGAATATTTCGTCTAGCACCGAACTCAACATGCTCCCGACGCAGGTTCAAGGCGGGAATCATTCTGGAGTCATCCCGAAAGACTTTCTTGGCGTGGGCTACCAGCGACTCGTGATCGAGCACGGAAATCGATTGATTGCTACGCGCAAGGTCATGCCCAATCCGACGAAGAGCCGCTCCATAGCTATTGACCGTTGCATCGTTCGCACCGTGGCTCTTCGCTGACCGACACACTTCCTCGATGAAGGAGCACTCTTCATCAGACAACCGAAAAGTGCCGCGCCGGACGGCAGTAGCGGGTCGCTTGCTGCTGGCAGCCGCCTTCTCGATGAGGGCCTCGTCGTCCGGCGGAAGTTTTCGTTTCCACGCGGAACGGCTTAATGTAGCATCCTGCTCACGATACCCCCGAAGGACGCGCAAGGCTTCAAACAGTTGATGGTAATCCGAGAAGAACTGGCCGGCGTGACTTAGCAGCGCATCGTCAGTTAGCGCAGAAATCGATTGCCGCTTACTCGCGAGATCATTTCCCAACCGACGAAGAGCCGTCCGATAGTTCTCGATGGTTGCATCGCGCAGTCCCTGGGGTCCACCCAATGACAGCATCACTTTCTCGATGAGCGAGCCGTCTTCATCAGACAGAGGAGGGGGGCATCGGTTTTGAGGCGCGGGCGGCGCTGGGACGGGAGCAGCAACGGCCTGTCGTGCCTCGTCCAGGCGCTGCTCAAAGCTTGGGTGCGCTGCCTCCTCCGCTTGCCTCGCCTCACCCGGCTGTTCCTGCGCGAACGTGGGATCATACCTACCTTGCCAATCCGAGGAGAATGGATTGATTCTGTCCGGATCCATAGCGACGTCCTTTTGAGTTCACGAGGCCACTACTACGCCTCGGGAGCTGACGAGAGGCTGACGGCCTGCGGTAATTTCGCCGATACGGACGTTCGCTTTGGGATGCCGCTTTAAGTGTGCGGGCAGCGCGCATCGCCCTATTAGGGACAGCGCATGGGGAGCGCTTTACAAAACGCCCATCCCGGCCGCCAACGTGATCAAGGACGAAAACGTTTTGTCCTGGGATGTTGATCGTGCATCCTTATTGCACCTTGGAAGGACGCTGTACAGCGATGCGAAGACAGGCCCGGAGTTCGACCATGGCCATCAACTTTTGTAGTTGGCATGCCTCAGACGCTCGCAACGATAATCATCGAGCGCGATGCGGACGCCGGCTTGACGAAGTTCGTCAATCACGATCTTCGCAGCCCCGTTCTCACCGATGCTGGCGCCACGGTCACCTTCCGCGGCACCGATGTCGTGGCGATCCTGGAACGGGCCTGCAAGGAAGTGGGATTCCCGGCGACGATCCGTGGGGTCAATATTGCAGACGATGACGTAATTGCGGTCGGCGCCCGCGGCACGAAAGGTCCGCTATCTTCAAGCCTTCTGCGATCTTACGAATCGGAGGGGCTATGAAGCAATATGTTGGGCTGGATGTCTCGCAGAAAGAAACGTCAGTATGTGTGATCGACGAGGTAGGTCAGGTCTTGCTCCAAGATTTTGATCGACCAGATCGCCGAGCGGTTCGCCGTCAGCCTCGGCGCGGTGCGCGAGGCCCTGTCGCGGCTCACCTCCGATCGCCTCGTGGTCGCGGAGCCGCAGCGCGGCTTCATGGTGGCGCCGATTTCGGCGGCCGACCTCATCGATCTCACCGCTGTCCGCATCGACATCGAGACACGGTGCCTGCGGTCGTCGATCATGCGGGGCACGCTGGAAGTGGACACGTCTGCATGCGCGTTTCCATGACGACCTGATCGAGGCCTGCGACAGCGTGTGGTGGCTGCGGCTGCGCAACCAGTTGTTCCTGCAGGCCGAGCGCTACCGCCGCATGCTCTTGCCCTATACCCGCGTCGAACGTCACGTCGACGAGGAGCACCGCGAAATCCTCGAGCTAACGTTGGCGCGCAACGCCGACCGTGCATCTGACGCGCTCGCCGCGCACCTGCAGCGTACGGCCGACATCCTGCTCGGCTCCGACGCGCCGTTCGCTGACGTGCCGCACAGCGCTGCAACGGCGCGGCTAACCCTCAGGGCCGGCAAGGCCGACTGACATCCTTCAACACGAGAGGACCACCGCCATGGCACGCAGAAGCGTGATCATCACCTGCGCGATCACGGGATCGCTGCACACCCCCTCGATGTCCCCCTACCTGCCGATCACACCCGACGAGATCGTCGCGGAGTCGGTCGCAGCAGCAGAGGCCGGCGCGTCGATCATCCATCTGCACGCACGCGATCCGAAAGACGGCCGCCCGACCGCCGACCCGGACATGTTCATGCAATTTCTACCCCGCATCAAGCAGCAGACCGGTGCGGTAGTGAACATCACCACCGGCGGCGGACCCGGCATGACGCTCGACCAGCGCCTCGCCGCTGCCGAGCGCGCGAGCCCGGAGATGACGTCGCTGAACATGGGCTCGATCAACAACGGCCTGTTCGCCGGCGCGCGGCGCATCAAGGACTATCGCTTCGACTGGGAGAAGCCGTTCCTCGAGAGCGGCAAGACCTCGTACTTCGAGAACTCGTTCCACAATATCGAAACCATCATGAGAAGGCTTGGCGAAGGCCATGGTGTACGCTTCGAGTTCGAGTGCTACGACATCGGCCATATCTACAACCTCGCCTACATGCTGGACCAGAAGCTCTACGACGGTCCGCTGTTCCTGCAGTTCATCCTCGGCATTCTCGGCGGCGTCGGCGCCGAGATCGATACCCTCTGCTGATGGTGCGCACCGCGCAGCGGCTGTTCGGCCACGATGTCGAGTGGTCTGTTCTGGCGGCCGGCCGTCACCAGATGCCGATGTGCACGCACAATGCGCTGATGGGCGGCAACGTCCGCGTCGGGCTTGAGGACAGCCTCAATCTCGGCCGTGGCGAGCTTGCGAAATCCAATGCCGAGCAGATCGCGAGATCCGCCGCATCCTCTCGGAGCTGGGCTTCGACATCGCGACACCCGACGAAGCCAGGTCGCGGCTCGCGCTGAAGGGCGCGAGCCATGTGAACGTCTAAGGTGGCGTGCGCCGGTGCTTCCTCAGGTTCGCAACGGGCCCGATATTCGGCTGTGAGAGTCTCGGCGGCCGAGATGCGGCTCGAGGCTAGGCCGACTTTCGCTGCGGCTTGGCGGTCGGCATCTTCGCCGCGGCCTCTTTCGACTTTTTGCCGGTGATCGGCATCAGCATTTCCTTCTGCCCGGCGGCCGCCTGGCGCGGCTTCTTGGCTTCACCTCGGCGCCTCTGTAGGGCCCATCGCTCGTCCGATGCTCTTGCGCAGCGCGTCCATCAGATCCACGACGTTCTCACCTTGAGGACGCGCTTTCGCGGTGATGGGTTCGCCGGCGCGCTTCTGGTTGATGAGATCGATGAGGGCGGTTTCGTACTGGTCTTCGAAATTGTCCGGCTCGAAATGGCCCGCCTTCTGATTGACGATGTGTTTGGCGATCGAGCATGTCCTTGGTAACTTTGACATCCTGGATGTCGTCGAAATACTCCTCCGCGGAGGCATCGTGCCCGACTTTGCCGTCCGGACGCAGGTAGTAGGGGCGGATGAGATATCGCGGATCGATCTCGCTGCGGTCGATGAATTCGTCGATCTCGATGGTTCGCGTCGACTCCAGCGCGACGTTCTCGAGGTCCTCCTTGCTCACCTCGATGAAGGTATCGGTATCAACCTTGTAGCCTTGACGATGTCCTCGTTGTCGACTTCCTCGCCGGTGTCGGCGTCGACCCTGGCGTACTTGATCCGATGGCCGGTCTTTCGGTTCAACTGGTTGAACGAGACCTTTTCGGATTCGCAGGTGGCCGGATAGAGCGCAACGGGACAGGTGACGAGGGAAAGACGCAGGAAGCCTTTCCAGTTAGCGCGGGGGGCCATGGGAACTCCGATACTGATGCAGGATTCAAGACGGACGACCCGGCTTGGGTCCGACATCGCGGCCGTCCTACAGGAGGATTTTTCTCAGCAGCCGCCCACGCTCGATATCAGGGGCAGCATCAAGAATAGCAAGATTAGCTCGAACTCGTATTTTGTTTCGAGGATAGGATTTGAACCTGCGAGAGCCTGACGAGGTTTTGCCGAGGCATCGAGACTGTTCGCCTCGGTTGAGCGAGCGGGATGCAAACCACGTTCCCGAGCGGGCGAACCGTGCCCGCAACCTGACGATCGTCGAACAGACGGCCGACACCCGGAACTTCCTTTCGCACCCGACACCGTGGCAGCGCGTCGGCTAATCGCACACCAGAACGTGCCCGTATCGCCTGTAAACGTAGTAGCAGTCACTGTCTGGGTGGTAGCCATCGCGCGAGCCGCCGTAGGCGTAGCCGGCAGTGACTGCGGCGGCGTAGGCGCCTGCTGCATAGGCGGCGCGATAGCCGTGTCGGGCTTCGCCGTAGCGACCGTAGCCTCCGAAGCGGTTGGAGATAACCGATGTGGCGCGCGTTGCGTTCGCCACCGCGGGTCCGCCGCGCCCAGCCCCCGCGAGAGCACCGCGCGGTGCGGGCCCGGCACCGAGACGAGGCGGTGGGCCGCCGGGGCCGGCACGTAGCGCACCGCCAGGCCCCATCGGAGGACGAGCCGCGAAGGCTGGAGGACCTCCGGCTGCCAGCGGAGGCGGCCCGCCGGCCGCAATCGGCGGAGGTCCGGCCATGGGGGGCGGCGGAGGAAACTGCGCGAACGCTGAATCGGGAGACAGCGTCATGGTTGCGAGCGTCACGGGGACCGACAGCATCAACAGTATCTTGCGGCACATGGTCTTTTCTCTCGCTAAAACTGAGTTTCAAGGATGGGCGCCGGCTTGGATCCGGAGGTCTCTTTCGAGGCAGGCGTGTCGTGCACGGGCGCAGCGGGCTCGTCCGTGGATGAGTGATCGCTGTGATCCGGGTGAATGCGGAACCAAGCCACATACAGCGCCGGCAGGAACAGCAGCGTCAGCAGTGTGCCGACGATGATGCCGCCCATCATCGCGTAGGCCATCGGGCCCCAGAAGATTTCGCGCGCGATCGGAATCAGCGCGAGACTTGCGGCGGCCGCGGTCAGCAGGATCGGCCGCATGCGATGCTCGGTCGCCTCCACGACGGCCTCCCAGGCTGGGCGCCCCTCCCTCTTCAGATCCTCAATCTGCACGATCAGGATCACCGAGTTGCGGATCAGGATGCCGATCAGGGCGAGCACGCCGAGGATAGCGACGAAGCCAAGCGGCGCGCCGCTCGGCAGCAGCGCCATGACGACGCCGATCACGGCGAGCGGCGCGACCGCGAAAACCAGGAACAAGCGATGGAAGCTCTGCAGCTGGATCATTAGCACCGTCGCCATGACGAACAGCATGAGCGGAACGACGGCCACGATCGGCGCCTGGCTCTTAGCGCTCTCCTCGACGGAACCGCCGATATTCAGCGAATAGCCCGCCGGTAGCTCCTTGGTGAATTCCGCCACCTTCGGCGCGAGCTGATCCACGATGGTCTTGGGCTGCACGTTGCCGACGATGCCGGCCTTCAACGTGATCGTGGGGATCCGCGCGCGCCGCCAGATCGTCGGCTGCTCGAGCTCGTAACGCAGATTGGCCACGGCCCCGAGCGGCACGGATTGACCGCCGAGGCCCGTCAATTGCAAATCGCGCAGGGTGTTGATGGAAGCACGTTCCGGCGCGGTCGCACGTCCCGTGACATTGACGAGATAGATGCTGTTGCGAACCTGGGTGATCGGTGTGCCCTCGAGCACGGAGTTCAAGGTCGTGGCGATGTCCTCCGAGGTCACCCCGAGCTGACGCGCCTTGTCCTGGAGAACGTCCACCTTGACGACGCGGGCCGGCTCCATCCAGTCGAACACGACATTGCCGAGATCGGGATTGCTCCGCACGATGCCGGCAAGCTTCTGCGAAAGATCTCGCACCTTGGCGATGTCAGGGCCACTCAAGCGATACTGCACCGGACGACCCACCGGGGGTCCGACCTCCAGCAGCTTGACGTAGGTGTCGGTGCCGGGGAAGGTCTTCTTCAGGTAGTCCTCGAACCGTGCCTTGACCTGATCGCGCGCCTTGATGCCGCCCTTGGTCACGACCACCATCTGGCCGAACCAGGTGTTCGCGGTCTGCACGTCGAAGGACAGGACGAAGCGCGGCGAGCCGGTGCCGACATAGGTCGACCAGTGATCGACCGAATGATTGTCCTGAAGCTGTTCGCGCTCGAAGCGCGCCATCTGCGCATTGGAGTCCGCGATCGACGCGTTCTGCGGCAAGTTCCAGTCGATCACCAGCTCCGCGCGGTCCGATGACGGGAAAAACTGCTGCTGTACGAAATTCATGCTGAACAGCGCCAGTAGAAAGGCCGCAACCGTAACACCGATGGTGATCCAGCGGTAATGCATGCAGAAGAGCAACAGACGCGCGAACAACCGCGCTACGCGCCCCTTCTCCTCATGATGGCCCTTCATTTTGGCGGGCAGGATCGTGACGCCGAGCAACGGCGTGAACAGCACCGCGACGATCCAGGAAACGATCAGGGAGACCGCGATGACAACGAACAGCGTGAAGGTGAATTCGCCCGCATTGCTGTTGTTGAGCCCGATCGGGATGAAGCCGGCGACGGTCACCAGCGTGCCCGTCAGCATGGGAAAGGCGGTCGAAGTATAGACGTGGGTTGCCGCCTTTTCGATGGGATCGCCCACCTCGAGCCGCGCCACCATCATTTCCACGGCAATCATGGCGTCATCGACCAGGAGGCCGAGCGCGATGATCAGGGCGCCAAGCGAAATTCGCTGGAGCGAAATGCCGGCATAGGCCATCACGACGAACGTGATGGCGAGAACCAGCGGGATCGCAATCGCGACGACAAGTCCGGCGCGCATCCCCAGACTGAGGAAGCTGATGCCGAGAACAATGATCACGGCCTCAAACAGCGCCTCTGTGAATCCCGACACCGCATGCTCGACAACGATGGGCTGATCAGCGACGAGGTGAACGCCGACGCCGATCGGCAAGTCGGCCGTAATTCTCGACATCTCCTCTTTCAGCGCCTCGCCGAAATGCAGGAGGTTGGCACCGGACTTCATACCGATGGCAAGCGCAATCGCCGGCTCCCCGTTGTACCTGAACAAGGTCTTGGCCGGATCGGCATAACCGCGCGTGATGGTTGCGACGTCGGTCAGGGGAAAGAAGCGATCATTGACGCGCAGATTGACCGCCTTCAGGCTGGCCTCTGATGTGAACTGGCCGTTCACGCGCACACTGATCCGCTCGGGCCCCTCCTGGAAAACGCCGGACGGCGCGACCGCATTCTGCCCCTGCAGAGAAGCCATGATGGAGTGGACGTCGAGACCGAGGGCCGCGATCTTGCGGGTGGAGAATTCGAGATAAATGACCTCGTCCTGCGCGCCCAGGATGTCGACCTTGCCGACATCGGGCACGGTCAAGACCTTGGCCCGGATGTCCTCGACCTGATCGCGGAGCTGACGCTGGCTCAAGCCGTCGCTGGTGAAAGCATAGATGTTGCCGAACACGTCGCCGAAGCGATCGTTGAAGCCCGGTCCGATCACGCCTTGCGGAAAATCGCCCTTGATATCCGCGATCATGTTGCGGACGCGAATCCAGGTCGGCTTCACATCAGCAGCCTTTGTGGTGTCACGCAGGTAGACGAAGACGGTGGTCTGGCCGGCGACAGTCACACTCTTGGTGTAATCGAGCGATTCCAGCTCCTCGAGCTTCTTCTCGATCCTGTCGGTGACCTGCCGCGTCATCTCCTCGGGCGAAGCGCCCGGCCATTGCGCCTGAATCACCATGGTTTTGATGGTGAAGTCGGGATCTTCCTGCCGTCCCAACTGGAGGTACGCAAACAGGCCGGCCGCCATGAAGGCGATCATGAAATACCAGACGAGCGAACGATGGCCCAGCGCCCAGTCGGAAAGGTTGAACGACTTCATGGCTTCTCATCCTGTTCGATACGGACTTGCTGTCCTTGCTTGAGGCTGTGGATTCCAGCGGTGACGACACGCGCGCCGGGGGCGAGCCCGCCGACGACGCGCGCGCCGGTTCGATCGGCCATGACATCGATCTTTTGCAGCGACACCGTGCTGGCGGGCTGATCGACGATCCAGACGAAGTTTTCGCCGTCCTTGGCGAGCAGCGCCGAGGCAGGCAGGCGCAACATACGTGTTTGGCGGTTGTCCAGCTTCGCGGTGACGGTCGCACCGAGGCGGAAGCCTTCAGGCGGGTTGCCGAGCGCAATGCGAACCCGCCGCAATCGCGTCGCCGGATCGGCCTGCGGGGCGATCTCGCGAATGCTGCCCTGCACCTGAACCGCGGGCAAAAGCTGCAGGCTGACCGTGAATGGTAGGCCGACCTCAAGCGGCAGCGGAAAGTCCGGTCCGATATCGACGACAGCTTCGCGAATATCGGGCCGCGCGATCGTCACCACGCTTTGGCCGGGAGAGACCACCTGGCCGACTTCCGCGCCGACCGCGGTGACCACGCCGGCGAAGTCGGCCCTGATCTGCGAATAGCCGAGCTGCTCGATCGCCTTGGTCAGATTTGCCTGTTCGTGCGCCACCGTTGCTTCGGCACCGGCCCGCGCCTGCTCGGCGTTATCGAGCGTCTGCCTTGTGGTTGCGTCGGTGGTGATGAGCTTTCGTTGCCGTTCCTCCGTCGCTCGGGCGGTCGCGAACTGCGCCTCGGCCTTGGCAAGCTCCCCTTTGGCCGAGCGAACGGCGAACTCGAGGGCCGTCGAGTCAATGATGCCGACCGTCTGTCCTTCATTCACGAGATCACCGACATAGACGGGACGGGCAGTCAGGCGTCCCAGCACGCGGAAGCCGAGATTGGTTTTGTAGCGTGGCTCGACGACGCCCACCGCAACCGTATCGTCGGCGTGGTCCGCTTCGAGAAGAACCGATTGGACGGGCCGCACGGGCGCCGGCGCCTTTGTCTCCTGCTGACATCCGGCAACTGCGAGCGCGCATGCAAAGGGAGCAGCCACTATCGTTGCGCGGCTCGTCATGAGGGATCTCCTTCATAAGTCACGGGCTGGCCCACGCTCAAAAGCTTCCCGCCGTCGACGACGACACGCTCGCCAGGTTCGAGACCCGCCTTGATCAACACTTCTCCGGCCTCGTAGCCACCGACCGTGACCGGCTTCAGCGAGGCGGTCCGCGTTGCGGGATCGACGGTCCAGACCGCGGGCCTGGTACCTGCCGCCATCAATGCACTCCAGGGCAATGCGATCTGGCGCTGGGCCTCTACTTTCACAGTTCCTGCGACGGCGCTCCCAAGCGTCATTGCGGCAGGCGGATCCTCAATCGCCACCTTGACTCGAACAGTTGAACTCCTGGCGTCGACGGCCGGCGAAACCTCGCGAACGTGGCCGCTTGCGGTCGCGCTCGCATCGGAGACGAGCGCTAACGAAACGTCGCGGCTATCGGTATTGCCGAGGAAAATCGACTCATAGACGTCAAAGACGGCATCCAGCCCCCCATCCTGCGCCAGCGAAAATACCGGTTGCGTAGCCTGTACGGCCTGACCCGTTTCCAGGTTGCGCGCGGTGACGACGCCGTCGGCTTCGGCCCGCAGCCCGGTGTAGCCAAGGGCGTCCTTTGACGTCCCGAGCAGCGCTCTTGCCGTTTCGAGTGCGCCTTCGGCGGTTCGCAATCCTTCCTGTGCCTGGTCGTAGGTCGTGCGCGTGGTAAAGCCGCTTGCGATCAGCGCCTTCTGCCGCTCGAAGGTCGCCTTCGCAACACGCAGCTGGGATGCTGCGGCGAGGACAGCAGCGGTCGCGGCGTCGACGTCGGCCTCCTGCTCGGCCGGGTCGAGAAGGGCCAGCACCTCGCCGGCCTTGACGCGGGTCCCGACCTCGACATAGCGCGCGATCACACGTCCGCTGACACGGAACGACAGATCGGCGCGGAAACGGGGCTGCACCTCGCCGGTCAGGGTGATCGAGGCTTGCCGGTCCTTCGGACGGACGACCTCCGTGCGTACGAACGCGGCGCGCGCGGACGGAGCATCGCCGCGATCGTTGCAGCCGCCGAGCGCAGCTGCGACAAGCGCGATCGCCAAGCCGGCGAGAGGCCTCGGCAAGCGCCCTGCTCGATTGATTTTGGTGTGGTTCGAATAGCGCGGCTTCATTGCGCGTCCATGCGGTGAGAGGGTGACAGCAGCTCGCCCAGGACGTCCGGACCCTTGCGGAGCGAGACCAGGTCGTTCGGATGCGCTCGCGACAAACTCGAATCGGCTCCGATCGCGGCGGGGCGCTCGACCTGATCCGAGAGGCCGGAGCCCGCGCCAGGCGCCCCGGACGACCTCGCCTTCAGCGGGCGCGGCGACCTCATGCGGCGCGTCGCCATCGACCGGTTCGCCTGCCGTTCCCGCTCGCTCACGTGAAACGAGAGAACGACGGATGTGAACTCGGCGGCGAAGCCGTGCTCAATGCGTCCGCCCAGCCCCTTGGCAAGGTCACTGCTGATCTGGAACTCGCGACCCAGGGCCGCCCGCGCCAACCGCGAGCCGTTATCCAGCACGACGCAGTTCACCACCGCGCCGATGCGCGACAGCTTGACTTTGATCTCGCCGGCGCGCGCGTCGAAATACGCATGCTTTGCCGCGTTGACGATGAGGTCGTGGACGATCAAGCCAAGCCGCCAGCACCGCTCGGATTGAAGCGGGAGAGATTCAGTGGCGAATGCCAGCCGGATCCCCATTCGATCCAATAGGGACTGGCGCATGGCGCAGCCCAGTTTGCGAATGTAAGTCGCGGCGTCATGGAGGGCTTCACCCTGGGGCATTGCGAGCGCCCGATGCAGCTGCCCATGTCCGCGCAGCAGCTCGACCACATCGCTCAAGGCGGCCTTCGCTTCCGCCCCGTCGGCCCGGATCACGGCAGCCGACACCAGATCAATCGCGGTGTCGATCCCTTGATCGACCCTGTGATGCAATTCGCGCAGCAGGACGCCGTCTTGTGGGCGGCACGGGTCCGGTCTCAACATAGTCACTGTGATCTCCTGAGGTGGACGGGATGATCGCGGGCCAACACTCTTGGTCAGCTCGAGCGGTATAAATAAACTATACCGTATAGTTTCTTTTTATTGCCTTTCGACCCGAGGTATGTCAAGTGCGATCCGCGCACAGACTCGTGATTGGGAGATCGACGGATGACGAAGAAGAGCAGCCCGAAACGGGGCCGACCGCCCAAAGACCTTGCCGGTGACGTCCAGGCTCGTATCCTCGATGCGGCACAGCAACTCTTTCTCGAGAAGGGCTACCGCAGCGCCAGCATCGATGACATCGCCGAGATGGCGCCGGCGAGCAAACCAACGATCTATGCCCACTTCCCCGGCAAGGAGGCACTGTTCGCAGCTGTAGTGGCCCGCACCATCAGCGGGCTAACGGATTTCGAAGGCTTCGAGCCCGAGGGCCGCACCCTTCAGGACAAGCTCATGAGCCTCGGCACCGTGATCGTGGAGAAGGTCATCGAAGAATCGCTCGGGATGGTTCGCGCCACGATCGCCGAAGCGCAACGTTTCCCCGAGTTGAGCCGCAACGTCCACGATGCCGCGCGCGATCGCTCCGTTAATGCCGTTTCCCAGCTATTGAATGAAACGACGCAGAAGCTTGCTCGCTCACCAAAAGGTCCCTTCAGCGGCAAGCGAAGCCTTGCCACCGCGCAGATCTTCCTGGATCTGATTCTGCTCCCGATGCTGCTTCGTTCGCTGGTGGGGGAAACACCGAAAGATTTGCGCCGGGAGTTGCCGTCGTTCGTGCGCGAACGGGTTGGCTTCTTTCTTGCGGCCTGTGAGGCAGACTGGACGCCGTGAGCCAGCAATGCCCAGGCGCTAGGTGCGAAAGGCGGACTTGTAATGCAAATCGGTCCGGATGCTGGTCACTTGAGGGGGCGCGTTAACTAGCGTTGCGCTATTCAGCGCCCCCGCGCAGAAGTTCATCATCTCGTTGAAGGCCGGCCGAAGAGCCACCGCCTTGATACGGGACGGATTGAGGTATGCGTCCATGGCATCCAGCAGGCAGCAGGCCAACGCCATCGAACTTCCTGCTCGAAATTCGCCATCGGCCTGTCCGGCCGCAATGACCGACTGCACGACACTGCGAAGGCGATCCGCATGGGACTGGCTGGCCGGCCAGTTTGCTTGTCCTGCGGCGACGACCAGTTCATGCAGTCGGACATTGTTTGCCAACCGATCTTCATGCGTCCGGGAGATCGCCCCGAAGGCGGCGTTTAACCGCTCCAGACTCGAGCGACCGCTTCGCGCCGCAATTGCAACCGCCACGGACACGTCCTCAAGCAGCTCTGTCACGACGGCCTCTTCGAGCGCTCGGCGGGAGGGATAGAACCGATAGAGATTTGCGGGGGACATTGATGCGTCGCGAGCGACGTCGGCAACCGTCGTCTTCCGGTGCCCGATCTCCCGGTACAAGCGGATTGCGGCCTGCACAATTCGTTCACGAGTGTACGACGACCCAACCTGGTGGGTAGTCCGGGCCTTCAGCATGTTCGGCCTCAACGCGCCGGAATCGCGTGCATTTCACGCCGGCAGGCCTCGCCGAATTCACGCAACGGATCCATCTCCTCCATGAAGCCCGGCAGGTCGACGAACGACGTGTTCGGTGCAAGATAGGTTTCGATGATCCGTCGGCCTGCCCGCTCCGCGGCATGGACCACCTGATCGTCAGACAGAATCCGCATACGCCCGATCAGTGCATACAAATTCACCAGCGCCGGGATCTCGGATTTGTCACTGGTCAGCGCGTCCGCGTAAAGCCGCGACGCCTCCTCAATGAAGCTGCGATACAGCTTTTCACGTTTAGAGACTCCGTGAGCATAGTGGCGCTCGCGGAGCCTGCGGCGACGGGTGACCCAGCCCGTCACGATGGTGGAGATCGCTCCGAAGGCCGAGCCCCCGAACGCGGCGAAAGCGGGAACATATATCGTGTTCATGCGATCATTCCTCATCTTTTGCGCCACGATACCGCTGCGATCCGACCGTCCTGACCGCAGCCGGGGCGGCTGCGTGCTCGAAGGCGGCTGCGCAGGCATGGCTCAGGTCTGACTTTTTTTGCCTGAGGCAGACTTCCACATTGGTGGCGTCAGGGATGTAGCCCGCGCACAGACGAAACGCGTCAGGCGCGCATGCCGCCCTCTGCTCGGGTGTGCCGCGACTCTCCTGCGCGAAGGCAGTCCCGGCGCCCAATGAAACCGACAGCAAGACTGCGAACATCATCTGCTTCTTCAACATAACCGATCCTCTCTCCACGTAAGGCACCAGAACGGGGACCACGGGCTCGTCCGTCGTCGCGGTTCGTTCAGCACGAAAACCAGTTTGTGAGTCTCTGCTCTTGACACGTCCCGTGATCCGCGCTGTATATGAACTATACGGTATAGTTTATTTAAGAGACGACAGATGTCAAGCCTGTTCTTAGCGCTCGCCCGGGAAAATCCTTGGCCCGGGATTGCGGTCGCATCGCTCAACTTGATGGTGGCCTTGTCGCTCGTGGGCCTGAGCCTGCTGCTGGGTGTCACGATTTCGGTGCTCGCGTGGGTGCATGCGCTCGCCGAGCGCGCCCCCGCGCCGGTGCGGCATGCTGCCAACCCGCGGGGCGTCGCATGACCGCGGATCTACTGCTCGCTCGCGATTGCATCATCTGTTGCGTCGCCGCCTGGCTCGCGCCGGTCGAATGCATGTTCGACATGGTCGAATCGGAACTCGCCCGCAGGGGCGTGGAGCTTGACGGGGTCGAGCCCCCTTCCCCGCCCGCCTCCTGAGCGTCCTGGAATTCCGACATGCTCAACTTCACCGAAGTGTTCGACGTCATGCAGGTGGAGCCGGCCACCGGCTCCTCAGTCTGGACCGTACTCACCGGCACGCGAACGGCGCTCGAGCGCGACGGACACATGGTCGACCCGAACGCGATGGCCTATTGCCCGATCGAATGGCTCGACGAGCGCGGCTATCTCGATGCCGAACTCGCCCGACAGCATCCGCGCCCCTGGGGCATCTGACAACGAGACGGAATCATTCCATGTCCGGGAGCCGGCTGCCGTGAGCAGGAAATCTGTGTTGTCGAGACACGCGGGCACCCGCGTCGAACAGGAGCTTCCCCTGCGAGCTTATTTTCTGTCGGCTGGAGCAGGGTTGCTCTTGCTGCTGTTAGCAGCCGACTGGGCACTGCCCGCACCCCGGCCGAGCTGGCTCAGGGACTCGCATTCTGCGCTGCCGCCGATCCGAGTTCATTCGGATCTGAAGGGACCGGATCCGGTTTTCATCGATACCAATGTGATCTCCGCTAACCGGGCGCCCGCGGAAAACGAGAGCGCCGCGGCTCCGTCGCAGATTCCGCGCCCCGAAGTGGCCGATGCTGCTTGCCAATGTTAGTTCGACCGGCGGTTCATCAACGGACACGCACCTGCGCGAAAGCCTCGCGCAACTGCAGTCGGCCGCTCCTGATCGAGCAGTTCCGGCCAGGAAGCCGCGAAAGATCACGGCAAGACAGCGCAAGCATGCACAGGGACCGACCGGAACCAGGCTGGGATCTCTGCGCCTGGCTCGCAGCTCGAAACATTCTGGAGTGGTTCGCTTGATTGATCGGAGAGAACCGCCCTTGACGCGGCCTCATTGCGAGCGACGCCGTTAGACACCCTTAGACAAGACGCCACAGGATTTACTAAATGCCGAAGAACCAGCTGTTTGCCTTCATCGTTTGGTCAGCCACGCTCGCTGCCACCGGGGCTATCGCCGATGTCGCCCGGACGCCTGCCAACGCAGAAAGCCGCAGCGCAGCCGCGCAGGCAGACATCGACGAAGCAGCCATGCACCGTGTGCTCGAACAATTCAGCACCACACGGTTACCACTCGGTGAGGCAATGGCGATCGCGGAGCGCCTGCATGACGGATCGAGGACCGCCGACGTCAGCTTCGAGATATCGGGGCCGGCCGTCTATCGCGTGCGCACCGTCAAGAATGAGCGGGTTTTCGAGAATGTCATTGATGCGAACACCGGGAAAGTGTCGCAGGCGGAAACTGCGTCTTCGCTGAAGGAACTCGCTCGAGATGATTTAGCCAACATCGTCGCCCTGAAGTGGATCAGGCAAGAGTTGTCGGAAGCGGTGCAGGTTGCGGAAAAGGCCGCGGAGGGACGCGCGCTCGCCGGTGGGCTGGTGAAGCAGGATGGCAAGCTCAACTTCGTTGTCGTCGTCGCCACTGGCGACCACTTGAAGGAAGTGATGCTCGAACCACCCAAGGTCGGACAGCGGTCAACACAGCACTGAGCCCGAACGGGCTGATGCCCGCTGAGCACGAACTCGTGAGTTGCCGGATCACCGCCCGGCAAAATATACACTACACCGTATAGTTGGTTTTATGCCGAGCGTCGTCTCGGTCACCACGCACCCGAGAGCAAGCAAAGTCATGAACTTCCAGCCCCGACCACACCTGCCGACCACCCAACGGCGGCTTCCGTTCGATTGCATCGCCCTGCTCCTGCAGGGCGGCGGCGCCCTCGGCGCCTACCAGGCAGGCGTCTACGAGGCGCTCGCCGAAGCAGGCATCCATCCCGACTGGGTCGCCGGCATTTCGATCGGCGCGATCAATGCGGCGATCATCGCAGGCAACCCGCCGGAGTCCCGTGTCGACCGCCTCCGCGATTTCTGGACGCAGGTCACTTCCACTGCGCCCTGGGATTGGGCTGGAACTTCGGTTCTCGACGTGGCGCGCAGCGACAATGCGCGCAATGTCCTCAACCAGATGAGCGCGGGCCTTGCCGCGGCATGCGGCGCAAACGGTTTCTTCTCCGCGCGCCCTCTCCTGCCCTGGCTCAACGCTGGTGGCACGACCGAGGCGACCAGCTTCTACGACACCAGCGCGTTGAAGAGCACGCTGGAGCGCCTGATCGACTTCGATCGCCTCAACGGGGGAATCACGCGCTTCAGTGCAGGTGCGGTCAATGTGAGAACAGGCAATTTCGTCTATTTCGACAACAGCACCCATACGATCCGGCCGGAGCACATCATGGCGAGCGGCGCACTGCCGCCGGGCTTTCCCGCGGTGGAGATCGAGGGCGAGCATTATTGGGACGGCGGCCTGGTTTCCAATACGCCGCTGCAATGGGTGATCGACTGGGGCGCGCCACAGGACATGCTCGCGTTTCAGGTCGATCTCTGGAGCGCGAAGGGGCAACTCCCGAGCAATATGGCCGAGGTCGTCACGCGTCAGAAGGAGATTCAATACTCGAGCCGCACGCGTGCAAGCACAGACCAATTCAAGCGCGTGCAGCGCCTGCGGCGTGCGCTGACGGCGCTCCTGGGCCGGCTCCCAGAAGATCTTACAGAGCATGAGGATGTAAAGCTCCTGAGCACCGCGGTTTCCCACAACGTCTACAACATCGTTCACCTGATCTATCGGGCGCGGAATCACGAAGGCCACTCCAAAGACTACGAGTTCTCCCGCCTCTCGATGCAGGACCATTGGCGCGCAGGCTATCACGATGCGCTACGCACCCTGCGCCACCCCGAGGTACTCGCACGTCCAGCCAGCGCGGACAGCGTCTTCACATTCGACCTGGAGAACGACGGTCGCGAATAGGCCGGCCGATCGCGGCTGGCCGCACGGAGAACCCAAATGCGTGAGAATGAAGTGCGGAAGCGGGCCTTTGCAATGCCGCTCACCAGCCCGGCCTATCCACCCGGACCGTATCGGTTTGTGGACCGCGAATATTTGATCATCACCTATCGCACCGACCCGGCAAGGCTGCGCGACGTGGTGCCCGAACCGTTGGAATTCGATGAACGCAAAGCGCTCGTCAAATACGAATTCATCCGCATGCCGGACTCGAACGGCTTTGGTGACTACACGGAAAGTGGCCAGGTCATTCCGGTCTCCTTCCGTGGGCGCAGGGGCGGCTACACCCACTGCATGTTCCTCAACGACGAAGGACCGATTGCAGGGGGACGCGAGCTCTGGGGCTTTCCGAAAAAGCTCGCGCAACCCACATTGCGAACCGAGATCGACACACTGATCGGCACGCTCGACTACGGTCCTTTGAGGGTCGCGACGGGCACGATGGGTTACAAACACCGTGAAGCCGACCTCGGCCAAGTCAGGGCTGCGCTCGAGGAGCCGAACTTCCTGCTCAAGATCATTCCGCATGTCGATGGCAGCCCGCGCATCTGCGAGCTCGTCGAATACCAACTTGAGCAAATCGCGTTGAAGGGGGCCTGGACGGGGCCCGCGGCCCTCTCCCTGATCCCGCACGCTTTGGCACCCGTTGCTGATTTGCCGGTTCTGGAGATCGTCTCCGCGATCCACATCCGTGCAGACCTCACGCTCGGTCTTGGCCGAGTGGCCCACGACTATATGCAGGAACCAACTCGACGAACGTTCCGGGCCTCGGAGCGAAGTCTGGTGACCTAATTTGCAATCCCACACAACAGAGAACCTCGCAAGCTGCGAAGCCTCCGCTGTAAGCGCAACACACAGAGCAAAGTGACTGAGATGAGTATTCTGAAGGGTAAGACGGCGGTCGTGACCGGCTCGACCAGCGGCATCGGCCTCGCATGTGCGCGTGCCTTCGCGGCCGCAGGCGCAAACATCGTGCTCAACGGGATGGGCGCGCCGACCGATGTCGAGAAGGAGCGCTCTGCAATCGAAAGCGAGTTCGCCGTCAGGGCAATCTATTCGCCCGCAGACATGGCGAAGCCGAGCGAAATATTCGACCTGATCGCGCGGGTGGAAAACACCTTCGGCAGCGTGGACGTCCTCGTCAACAATGCCGGCATCCAGCACGTCTCTCCTGTCGAAGAGTTTCCGGTCGAGAAATGGGATGCGGTCATCGCGATCAACCTGTCCGCCGCATTCCATGCCATCCGCGCAGCAGTGCCCGGCATGAAGAAGCGTGGCTGGGGCCGGATCATCACGACGGCTTCGGCACATTCGCGCGTCGCCTCGCCCTTCAAGTCAGCCTACGTCGCAGCCAAGCACGGCATCGCCGGCCTCACCAAGACAGTCGCGCTGGAGCTCGCCAGGTCGAAGATCACCTGCAACTGCATCAGCCCCGGCTACGTCTGGACGCCCCTGGTGGAAAAGCAGATCCCGAACACGATGAAGGCACGCGACATGCGCAGGGATCAAGTGATCCACGACGTCTTGCTCGCGGCCCAGCCGACGAAGGAATTCGTCACGGTCGAGCAGGTAGCCTCGCTGGCCCTGTTCCTGTGCAGCCAGGACGCCGCGCAGATCACAGGCGCCAACCTCTCTATCGACGGCGGCTGGACTGCCGCGTAGGGCCGCCAGAATGCGTGCGCGCTGGCTCTTCAAACGCACGGTGAAAGATGATGGTCGACGACTTACGATTACCCACATTTTTGAGTCAGAGTTTCGCTCCCGTTGCGATATCGATGAATCGCGATAGTCCGCGCCACATGATCAGATTCCCTGGTGGCGGATCGTTGGCGCGGGCGAGATAGCCGCCGAGCCTGGCGATCTTGATGAGATAATGCGACA
>NZ_JCAMOP010000068.1:0-29193 GCF_059512345.1 Bradyrhizobium sp. Unk1 | reverse complement strand
TACTCGGACATGTCGAGGCGGACCATCGCGGTCTCGTCGTTGAACAGGTACTCCGCGAGCGCCTTGGTCAGCTCGGTCTTGCCGACGCCGGTCGGCCCCAGGAACATGAACGAGCCGGTCGGCCGGTTCGGGTCCTGCAGGCCCGCGCGCGAGCGGCGCACGGCGGTCGCGACCGCACGCACGGCCTCGGCCTGGCCGACGACGCGCTTGCCGAGCTGCTCCTCCATCTTCAGGAGCTTCTCCTTCTCGCCTTCCAGCATCTTGTCAACGGGCACGCCGGTCCAGCGCGAGACCACCTGCGCGATGTGGTTGGCGGTGACAGCCTCCTCCATCATCTCGCCGGAGCCCTCACGCGCCTCGATCTCCGCGAGCTGCTTCTCAAGCTGCGGGATCCGGCCATAGGCCAGCTCGCCGGCCTTCTGGAATTCGCCGCGCCGCTGTGCGTCGGCGAGATCGACGCGCAGCGCGTCCAGCTCCGACTTCAGCTTCTGGGCGTTGGAGAGCTTGTTCTTCTCCGCGCTCCAGCGCGACGTCAGGGCCGCGGACTTCTCTTCGAGCTCGCTGAGCTCCTTCTGAAGCCCCTCGAGACGGGTCTTGGAGCCGAGATCGCTCTCCTTCTTGAGAGCTTCCTGCTCGATCTTGAGCCGGATGATCTCGCGGTCGAGCGAATCCAGCTCTTCCGGCTTGGAATCGACCTGCATCTTCAGCCGCGCAGCCGCCTCGTCCATGAGGTCAATCGCCTTGTCCGGCAGGAAGCGGTCGGTGATGTAGCGGTTGGACAGCGTCGTCGCCGCCACGAGCGCGGAATCGGTGATCCGGACGCCGTGGTGCTGCTCGTACTTGTCTTTCAAGCCGCGGAGGATCGAGATGGTGTCCTCGACGGAGGGCTCGCTCACGAAGATCGGCTGGAAGCGCCGCGCCAGCGCCGCATCCTTCTCGACGTGCTTGCGGTACTCGTCGAGCGTGGTGGCGCCGATGCAGTGCAACTCGCCGCGCGCGAGCGCGGGCTTGAGCAGGTTGGACGCGTCCATCGCGCCGTCGCCCTTGCCGGCGCCGATCAGCGTATGCATCTCGTCGATGAAAAGGATGAAATTGCCCTCGCTCGCGGTGACTTCCTGGAGCACGGCCTTCAGCCGCTCCTCGAACTCGCCGCGGTACTTCGCACCCGCAATCAGCGCGCCGAGATCGAGCGAGAGCAGCTTCTTGTCCTGGAGGCTCTCGGGCACGTCGCCGTTGACGATGCGCAACGCGAGGCCCTCGGCGATGGCGGTCTTGCCGACGCCGGGTTCACCGATCAGAACGGGATTGTTCTTGGTCCGGCGCGAGAGCACCTGGATGGTGCGGCGGATCTCCTCGTCGCGGCCGATGACCGGGTCGAGCTTGCCGTCGCGCGCAGCCTGGGTCAGGTCGCGGGCATATTTCTTCAGGGCGTCATAGGCGTTCTCGGCGGTCGCCGAGTCCGCCGTGCGGCCCTTGCGCAGCGCCTCGATCGCGGCATTGAGGTTTTGGGGGGTGACGCCGCCCTTGGCCAGGATCGCGCCGGCCTCGCTGGTCTTTTCCAGCGCGAGGCCGAGCAGCAGCCGCTCGACGGTGACAAAGCTGTCGCCGGCCTTCTCGCCGGCCTTTTCGGCGGCATCAAAAGTGCGGGCGAGTTCGGGCGCCAGATAGATCTGGCCGGCGCCGCCGCCGGAGACCTTCGGCACCTTGTTGAGGGCGTCCTCGGTCGCCTTCAGGATTGCGCGGGAATTGCCGCCGGCGCGGTCGATCAGACCGGCGGCGAGGCCCTCATTGTCGTCCAGCAGAACTTTCAGGACGTGCAGGGTCGAAAACTGCTGATGCCCCTCGCGCACCGCAAGCGATTGCGCGGACTGGACGAAGCCCCTGGAGCGTTCGGTATATTTGTCGATGTTCATGTCTTTTCTTTCCCTCGGCCTGCCCCTGGAGCCCTCTAAGGCACTCCAAACGGCATCTTCATTGGGTTTCCGGTGCCTGCGTTGATGGTCGTCAACCGGCAACGGTCGTTAGCAGCCGGCGCTGGCGCCGGCCTGACCCAGATGTGGGAAGCTTGGCCTCGGATCGGAAGAGGCGCGTTCACAATTTCGTGCACGGGTCCGCCTGCTTGGCGCCGGCAGGTCGAATCCCTTAAGTAGCGACATGACAGCCAGCCAGACCGCCGAAATCACCGGCCTTTACCGTTACCCGATCAAGGGCCTGACGCCGGAATCCCTGCCCCGGGTCCCCTTGCGGATCGGCCAGACCCTGCCGGCCGACCGCCGCTACGCCATCGAGAATGGCCCGAGCGGCTTCGATCCGGAGGCGCCGGCCTGGAAGCCGAAGATCCAGTTCCTGATGCTGGCGCGCAATGAGCGGCTGGCGTCCCTCGACAGCCGGTTCGAGGACGCGACCAACCGCCTGACCATCCGCAAGGACGGCCAGATCGTCGCCAGCGGGGACCTCGAGAGCACTGCCGGGCGCGCCGCCATCGAGGATTATTTCACGGAGAATTTTCAGCCGGAGCTGAAGGGCCCGCCAAAAGTTCTGTCCGGCCGCGACCACAGCTTTTCCGACGTCGCCCGCAAGGTCGTGTCGATCATCAATCTCGACAGCGTCCGCGCGATCGAGACCATGCTCGGCGGCGCCGCAGTGAATCCGCTGCGCTTCCGCGCCAATCTCTACGTGAAGGGCTGGCCGGCCTGGTCCGAGCTCGACCTCGTCGGCGAGACGTTGGCGATCGGTCAGGTCCGGCTCAAGGTGGTCAAGCGCATCGTCCGCTGCCCGGCGGTCAACGTCGATCCCGAGACCGCGCAGCGCGATCTCGAGATACCACCGACGCTCTCGCGCAATCTCGGGCACATGGATTGCGGCATCTATGCCGAGGTCATCGCCGACGGCGACATCGGCGTCGGTGACGCGATCGCGGTGGAAGCGCCGAAGCTGGTGTGACGGCACGCCGCCTCAACACCCTCCGTCATTGCGAGGAGCAAAGCGACGAAGCAATCCAGACTGTCTCCGCGGTGGGATTCTGGATTGCTTCGCTTCGCTCGCAATGACGAGCCTCAGTTCGGCATCACATACGCATAGATCCGGCCGCGCGAGACCGGCGCCTCGCGAACACGATTGCCGTTGTTGCCGGAGATCATGATCGGATTGCCCTGCGCGTCCACGCCGGTGATGATGCCGACATGGCCGCCCCGGCGACCGCGCGACATGACAGCGATGGCGCCGACCTGCGGACCGGAGACACGCGTGCCGTAGCGCGCGAACGAGCTCGCCATGTCGGAGCCGGTGCCCTGATGGCCGGTGTGCTGCAGCACCATGTTCATGAAGCGCGCGCACCACAGGCTGCCGCGCCCGGTCGGATTGCCGCCGACATAGCGGCGCGCCTCGGACACGAGGCCCGATCCGCCGCCGAAGCCGCCACCGCTATTGGCCATTCCAGGATTGGTCATTCCGTTGTTGGCCATGCCGCCGACATTGGCGTTGGGATTGTAGCTGGCCTGGGTGTCGGCGAAGCCGCTCGCCTGCAACTGCGCCGCGCCGCGCTCGAAGCGCGAGCTACGGGCATGGTGGCGATAATGACGGTCATGATGATGTCTGGCGTGGTGCACGTAAGCGTGCCGCTCTGCGCTATGACGATGATGCGGCCGCGCTGAGGCCGGAGAAACGAACGCGGCAACCGCCGCGGAGAAAATCGCCAGCGCGACAACACAACGCGACAGGCGAGACGCAAACAACTCGAACATACTTCATCCTTCTTGACACCCCCACTTCCCCAATCGGCCGTGCGATGGCCGACATCCGTCTGGCCGTTAAGCCGCCGGATGTGGCGAGAAAAAGACGCCACGCCCGCGAATAGCTGCGATGATTTTGTGCAGGTGCTGGCGTGAGGCTGCCGCATTGCGGACAACAGCATTAACTGCAACTCTCCAAAGGCGGCTTGAAGAGAGGGAAATAGTTAATGCCCCACGCCACGACCAGCGATGACGTCCGCATCTATTTCGAAGAAGCGGGCCAGGGAACGCCGATTATTTTTCTGCACGAGTTCGCGGCCGACTACACCAATTGGGAGCCGCAGATGCGCTACTTCTCGCGCGGCCATCGCTGCATCACCTATTCCGCGCGCGGCTACACGCCGTCGGACGTGCCTGACGGCGAGGTCTACACCTACAAGCACTTCTACACCGACGCGCTCGCGGTGCTCGATCATCTCAAGATCGAGCGCGCGCATCTCGTCGGCCTGTCGATGGGCGCCTATTCGTCGCTCCAGATCGGATTGAACGCGCCGCAGCGCGCGCTGTCGATGACGCTGGCCGGCGTGGGCTCAGGATCGGAGATCGAGAATCTCGACAACTGGCGCAAGCAGTGCCGCGCCAATGCCGAGCAGTTCGAGACATCAGGCTCCGCCGAGGTCGCAAAGGTCACGCGCGAGGCGGCGAGCCGGATTCCGTTCCTTGTGAAGGACCCGCGCGGCCATGCCGATTTCTACGCCGCGCTGGCGCGCCACGATGCCAAGGGTTCGGCCAACACGATGCGCGGCTTCCAGGGCGGCAGGCCATCGATTTACACGATGCCGGATGCCATTCGAGGTGTGGCAACGCCCGCGCTGATCATCTGCGGCGACGAAGACGATCCCTGCGTCGGGGCAAGCCTGTTCTTGAAGAAGCACCTGCCCGCGGCGGGCCTGTCGATGTTTCCGAAATCAGGCCACGTGCTCAATCTCGAAGAACCCGCGCTGTTCAACGAGAGCGTGGAGCGGTTCGTGACTTTGGTGGAAGCCGGGCGCTGGCCGGTGCGCGATCCGCGGTCGCTCGCAGCGCATTAAGCACAGTCGCGGCCAAGTACTCCGTCATTGCGAGCGCAGCGAAGCAATCCAGAATCCCTCCGCGGAAAGACTCTGGATTGCTTCACTACGCTCGCAATGACAAAGGATAGACCTCAGCTCCTCATTTTGAGGAGCGCGGGCGAGTAACTATTTCCTTCCGCCCCGGCTCAGCAGAAACACGCCCTGCTCGCCGAACATGTTCCACACCCACCACGGCAATCGCAGCCGCAATGGACGGCCGTAGAGATCCAGCGCCTCGGCGCGCTCCATCTTGACGTGGATCGCGTCGCAGAGCTCGACGAAATCCTTGATGGTGCAGAAATGGATGTTGGCGGTGTCGTACCAGGTCGCGGGCAGATTCTCGGTGCGCGGCATGTGGCCGCCGACCAGGAGCTGAAGCCGCATCTTCCAGAAGCCGAAATTCGGGAACGACACGATGGCGCGGCGGCCGATGCGCAACAGATTCTCCAGCACGACCCGCGGCTGCCGCGTCGCTTGAAGCGTCTGCGACAGGATGACGTAATCGAAGGCGTCGTCGGGATAATTGACGAGATCGGTGTCGGCATCACCCTGCACCACCGCGAGGCCCTTGGCGACACAGCGGTTGACGCCCTCGCGCGACAGCTCGATGCCGCGCCCGTCGATGCCGCGGGTCTCCAGAAGCTGAAGCAGGTCGCCCTCGCCGCAGCCGACGTCGAGCACTTTCGAGCCGGGCTTGACCATCTCGGCGACCAGCAGATGATCGGCGCGAAACGGGCCGGACTGCTCCGTCGCAACGCCGCCCAGCGGCAGCACTTCCTGCACAGACATCGCTAGCCGTCCTTGTCAGTCATTCCTGGCGGTGAGCCCGCGCGCCTTCCCTGCCGATTGCAGGAAGGCACGGGCGATATCGAAGAATTCGGGCACGTCGAGCAGGAAGGCGTCATGGCCGCGATCGGTCTCGATCTCGGCGAACGACACTCGCGCGCTCGACGCGTTCAGCGCGTGCACCAGTGCGCGCGATTCCGAGGTCGGGAACAGCCAGTCGCTGGTGAAGGAGACCACGCAGAAGCGCGTCTCGATGCCCGCGAACGCTTTCGCCAGCACGCCGCCGTGGTCGCCGGCGATGTCGAAATAATCCATCGCACGGGTCAGATAGAGATAGGAGTTGGCGTCGAACCGCTCAACGAAGGACGAGCCCTGGTAGCGCAGATAGCTCTCGACCTGGAAATCGGCGTCGAACGAGAAGGTCGGCAGCTCGCGGTCCTGCATGCGGCGGCCGAACTTGCGATGCAGCGCGGCGTCGGAGAGATAGGTGATGTGCGCGGCCATCCGTGCCACCGCAAGTCCGCGATGCGGATGGATGCCCTGATCCGTGTAGCGGCCGTTGTGCCAGTCGGGATCGGCCATCACCGCCTGGCGGCCGAGCTCGTGGAAGGCGATGTTCTGCGCCGAGTGCCGCGTCGCGCAGGCAATCGCCAGCGCGGAGTACACGCGCCTTGGATAGGCCGAGGTCCATTGCAGCACCTGCATGCCACCCATCGAGCCGCCGACCACCGCGAACAACGTGTCGATGCCGAGCCGGTCGATCAGCATCGCCTGCGCGCGCACCATGTCGGGAATGGTGATGACGGGGAAATCCAGGCCCCACACCTTGCCGGTCGCGGGGTTGATCGAGGCCGGCCCGGTCGAGCCCATGCAGCCGCCGATCACGTTGGCGCAAATGATGAAGTAGTGCTGAGGATCAAGAGGTCGGCCGGGACCGACCAGCGTCTCCCACCAGCCCGACTTGCCGGTGACGGGATGCACGTTGGCGACATGCTGATCGCCCGTCAGCGCATGGCAGATCAGCACCGCGTTGGAGCGATCGGCGTTGAGCTCGCCATAGGTCTGGTAGGCGATCTGGAACGGGGTGAGATCGATGCCGCAATCGAGCCGCAGCGGCTGCTCGGCGCCGAACTGCGCGAGCTGCGAATTCGGATGATCCGCCTCATGCGACCGGTCGTCGGCACTGATCGCGGGGCTCGGCACAGACTTGACGCCACCCATCTCTGACATCGACCTCGTTTGCGATCAGACGTTCGATCGCAGTGACATCAGGCCATGAAAAACCCGGCCTGAACGATAGGTTCGGCCGGGATCGAAAGGGTCCCCGGCCTGTTTAGCGAGTTTTTTAACGTGGCTGCAAGCCGGCCGGCTCAAATGACCACGGAACAGGCAAAACCTACTGTCTTGGGCGGTTTTCGTCAAGTCGCGGTCCGGATTAGCCAAATTCGTCTCTGTCACATCAGCCCAAAAGGACGTCATTTCTCTTTGCTTTCGCCGCCCCGACTGCCTAATCAGGATATCGATCGCAGCGGATCCGAACCTACCAGCTTGCCTGGTCGATCCGCATTGGAACGCCTCTCAACAGTCCAGTCAGATATGTCCCAACGTCCGCCCGCGCCACCATCACTCCAGGAATTGCGCAAGGAGATCGACGCGATCGACGAGGGCATGCATCGTCTCCTGATGCAGCGCGGCGACATCATCGACCGCCTGATCCAGGTGAAGCAGACCCAGGAGGTCGGCTCGGCGTTCCGCCCGGCGCGCGAGGCCGCCATGATGCGTGACATCGTGCAACGCCATCGCGGCATCCTGCCGCTCGACACGGTCGAGAGCATCTGGCGCGTCATCATCTCGACCTTCACCTATGTCCAGGCGCCGTTCTCGGTGCATGCCGACATCTCGGTGAGCGAGCCGGCGATGCGCGATTCCGTGCGCTTTCATTTCGGCTTCACGGTGCCTTACGTCGCGCATTTCAGCGCGCAGGCGGCGGTCGAGGCGGTGGCAAAATCCAAGGGCGACCTGGCGCTGGTCTCGGCAACCTCGAGCCGCACGCCGTGGTGGCTGGAGCTGGAGGCGGACGGCGCGCCGAAGATCATCGCGCGGCTGCCCTTCGTCGAGCGCGCCGACCATCCGGCCTCGCTGCCGGTGTTCGCGATCTCGCGCGTCGCCGACAGCGCCGTGGTGACGGAGGTCGAGACCTTCAGCGTGCGCGTGTCCGGCTGGAACGCCGAGGTCGCCCGCGCCCTGTCGCCGCTCGCCGAGATCGTGGCGGTGCCCGATACCGCCTTCGACGGCGCGGCGCTGCTGGTCTCGGTCACGAGCGCGACCAGCATCGACAAGATCAAGGCTGCCCTGATCGAAGCGGGGGCCTCGGTGCGCTCCACGGCCCTCGTCGGCAGCCACGCAACGCGCTATACGGTGCCCTCGACCGGGTCGAAATCGTAGATCGCGAACCGCCTAAAGCTACTTCCGGAGTTGAAGATGTCCCGCCCCGTGCCGAATCCCGGCATTCTCGATATTGCGCCCTACACGCCCGGCAAGAGCCCGGTGGCCGAGCCGGGCCGCAAGGTGTTCAAGCTCTCGGCCAACGAGACGCCGTTCGGGCCCTCGCCCAAGGCGATCGAGGCCTTCAAGAACGTGGCGGCGCATCTGGAAGACTATCCGGAAGGAACCTCGCGCGTGCTGCGCGAAGCGATCGGCCGTTCTTTCGGGCTCGACCCCAACCGCATCATCTGCGGCGCGGGCTCGGACGAGATCCTCAATCTGCTCGCCCACACCTATCTCAGCCAGGGCGACGAGGCGATCTCGACCACGCACGGCTTCCTGGTCTACCCGATCGCGACCATGGCGGTCGGCGCCAAGAACGTGGTCGCGCAGGAGACCAACCTCACCTGCAATGTCGATGCCATCCTCAACGCGGTGACGCCGAAGACAAAGCTGGTCTGGCTCGCCAACCCGAACAATCCGACCGGCACCTATGTGCCGTTCGACGAGGTCAAGCGGCTGCGCGCCGGCCTGCCGTCGCACGTGCTGCTGGTGCTCGATGCCGCCTATTCCGATTACGTCTCGCGCAACGACTACGAGATGGGGATCGAGCTGGTCGCCACCACCGAGAACACCGTGGTGACGCACACCTTCTCCAAGATCCACGGCCTCGCCGCGCTGCGCGTCGGCTGGATGTTCGGTCCCGAGCACATCATCGACGCGGTCAACCGCATCCGCGGTCCCTTCAACGTGTCGACGCCGGCGATGTATGCCGCGGTCGCTGCGATCGAGGACACAGCGCACCAGGCGATGTCGAAGCAGTTCACCGAGACCTGGCGCAACTGGCTGTCCGAGGAGATCGGCAAGCTCGGTCTGAAGGTGACGCCCGGCGTCGCCAATTTCGTGCTGATCCACTTCCCGGAAAATGGCAAGACCGCGGACGAGGCCGACGCGTATCTGACCAAGCGCGGGCTGGTGTTGCGCGCGCTAAAGAACTACCGCCTGCCGCATTCGCTGCGCATGACCATCGGCACCGAGGAGGCGAACCGCCTCGTCGTCGAGGGCCTGCGCGACTTCATGGCCGGCAAATGAGCACCACACCGCACTTCCAGCGCGTTGCGCTGATCGGCTTCGGCCTGATCGGCGGCTCGATCGCGCGCGCTGCGAAGCTCCAGGGCTTGGCCTCCGAGATCGTCACCACCGCGCGCTCGGAGAAGACGCGCGCGCGGGTGCTGGAGCTCGGCATCGTCGACCAGGTCGTGGCGACCAATGCGGAAGCGGTGAAGGATGCCGATCTCGTCATCCTCTGCATTCCCGTCGGTGCCTGCGGGCCGGTGGCGCAGGAAATCGCTGAACATCTGAAGCCGGGCGCGATCGTCTCAGACGTCGGCTCGGTCAAGGGCGCGATCGTCAGGGACATGACGCCGCATCTGCCGAAGACCATTCATTTCGTGCCGGCGCATCCCGTCGCGGGCACCGAGCATTCGGGCCCCGATTCCGGTTTCGCCGAGCTCTTCATCAACCGCTGGTGCATCCTGACGCCGCCGGAAGGCGTCGATGCGGCGGCCACCGATCGGCTGCGCGCGTTCTGGGCGGCGATGGGCGCGAAGGTCGAGATCATGACGCCGGATCATCATGATCTCGTGCTCGCGATCACCAGCCATCTGCCGCATCTGATCGCCTACACCATCGTCGGCACCGCCGACGAGCTGGCGCAAGTGACGGAGTCCGAGGTGATCAAGTTCTCGGCCGGCGGTTTTCGCGACTTCACCCGCATCGCGGCGTCCGACCCGACGATGTGGCGCGACGTCTTCCTCGCCAACAAGGAAGCAGTGCTGGAGATGCTCGGCACCTTCACCGAGGATCTCGCCAAGCTCACCCGCGCGATCCGGCGCGGCGACGGCGAGGCGCTGTTCGACCACTTCACGCGCACGCGCGCCATCCGCCGCGGCATCGTCGAGATCGGCCAGGATTCGGCTGCGCCGGATTTCGGCCGGCCGCATGCGCAGCTCGGCAAGAAGCCGTAGCGTTCAAGTAGCCCGGATGGAGCGCAAGCGTAATCCGGGATCTCTTTCAGCGCGGCGCGACCTGCCCCGGATTGCGCTTCGCTCCATCCGGGCTACGGAGACACCTAATACAGCGGTGGGATCTGCCCGACCTTGACCGGGCCGAGCAGCACGGCGCCGTCGACGAATTTCAGCGGGAAGCTACGAGCCTTCTTGCCCTCAAGCGTGCTCTCGGTGCCGATCGAATTGATGCCGGCCGCAACGCCGGCATTGGCATTCTGCTTGATGACCTTGCCGAGGCCGGGAACGGCGCGGTCGAGTGCGCCGAACAGATTGTTGAGGTCCTGCGACTTCACGCCGGGCGCAACGCGGTCGAGCGTTGCCTGCGGCACACCCTCCTCCAGCATCTTCTCGATGCCGAGCGCCGGGATCACGCGCTCGAGGCCGGTCACGGTCATCTGCAATTCGCCGTCGAGTCGGCCATTGGCCGAGAGGCCGAGCGTGCCGGCCGCAACCGCGATCATCTCGCCCTGCTGGACGCGCGACTGCACGATCTCGATGTGACCGCCGGCGGCCTGGATCTCGCGGAAGCGTTGCGGCCACGGCTTTGGCGTGAGGTCGGAGAGGCCCGTGATCTTCGCGCGCGTGTCCGCCTCGAACGGCTCGGCGAGCAAGGGATGAACGCCCTGGATGCTGCCCTGCGCGACGTGCAGCACGGTCTCGATCACAGGATGATCCGACGGCGACCCATCCGCGAGGCGACCGTGCAGCTCGACCTGCTTGGCGCGCGCGAGCGGCACCTGCACGCTGCCGTCGAGACGATTGATGACGGGATCGTCGAACACGATGGAGGCGCGATCCGGCACCGCCGGCAGGCCGACCACGCTGCTGCGGCCCTTGCTCCAATTCACCACGAAGGTGTTTTGCGTGACGCCGTCGGTGAGCGTCGCCGGCGCCGAGAATTCGGCGATGACGCGCTTGGGATCGTAGACCTGGGCGACGACCAGGATGTTGTCGAGTCTGGCCGTGAACGGCGTCTTGCTGGCGTTCTGCGACACCAGGGCGACGCTGGCGCCGGAACACTGGACCTCGAAACGGAACGGGAAGCCGGCGATCGAGCGCTTGGCGCAATCATAGATGCGGCCGGACTTGGCCTCCTGCGCCCGCCAGGCGTCCGCGGCGATTTCGGCCTGCGAGGCCGCATAGAACCAGAAACAGCTCCACGCGACGGCGAGGATCAGGAGGATAATGGGGGCGATGAAAAGGCCCCAACGGGGGCGGCGGCCTGTGGCAACGGTCATATCTGACATGCGGCGACCCTTTGACCCCAGATTTTGTCAAATGTAAGCGGGGTTCGGCCGCGCCGAAAGGCCGAGAATTCGCTTCGCTTGGGGGCGTCGTTCTGGTAGCCGTGCCCGAAATGTCGGAAATCACCCTCCCCTCCGTCACCGCAGCCAAGGGCGACCTCTGGGTGTTCGGCTATGGCTCGCTGATGTGGCGGCCGGGCTTCGAATTCAGGGAACGCGTCCCGGCGCGGCTGGTCGGCGAGCACCGCGCGCTCTGCGTCTATTCCTTCGTGCATCGTGGCACGCCGGAGCAGCCGGGCCTGGTGCTCGGGCTCGACCGCGGCGGCGCCTGCCGCGGCATTGCTTTTCGCGTCGCCGAGAAGGGCCGCGCCGACGTCGTCGCCTATTTGCGGGCGCGCGAGCAGGTCACCTCCGTCTATCGCGAGGTGATGCGCTCGGTGTGGCTGGAGAACGATGCGCGACAGCGCGTCTCTGCGCTCGCCTATGTGGTCGACCGGGGGCATGTGCAATATGCCGGCCGGCTGTCGCTCGCCGACCAGCATCGCCATGTTGTCCAGGGCCATGGCCAATCCGGGGCCAACCGCGACTACGTGACGGCAACGGTGAAGGCGATCGAGGCCGAAGGTTTTCGCGACACGCAATTGCATCAGCTCGCGACCATGCTGCATGGCGATGCGCATTCCCTGCACGCGCCGGCTCCCGCGGAAGATCGAGAGAACCGCTAGCTCTGCGACGGCGCGTAGCTCGGCGACGAGCCGATCAACTGCTCCTGCTCTCTCCGGCCCGCTTCGACGAGGCGAGCGGTCGCGTCCTCGATGGCGGTTTGCACGCGCGCGAGAAACTCGTCTTTCGGCAGGCCTGATGGCAGCGGATCGAGGAACTCGACCACCAGCGTGCCGGGATAGCGCATGAAGGTGCGGCGCGGCCAGAACAGGCCGGAATTGAGCGCGATCGGCAGGCACCGCACGCCGCATGACGCGTAGATCTGCGCAAAGCCGGTCTTGTAATCGGGCGCAGCGCCGGGCGCCCGGCGTGTGCCTTCCGGAAAGATCACGAGCTGCCCGCCTGCGCGCACCGCCTCGCGTGCCCGCCGCGTCATGTCCAGCAGCGCCTTCACGCCGGCCTTGCGGTCGATCGCGATCATTCCGGTCTTGACCAGGAACTGGCCGAACACCGGGATCTGCATGAGCTGCCGCTTGAGGATGAAGATCGGGCGGTTGAAGAAGCCCGGCAGCACGAACGTCTCCCAGAACGACTGATGCTTCGCCGCGATCACCAGCGGCCCTGCCGGGATCTTCTCCAGCCCACGGAATTCGACCTTGATGTTGCAGATCACGCGCATCAGGAACAGCGTCGCCTTCGCCCACCATTGCGCGACCGTCAGCATCGCGCGCGGCGGCAATGCGAAGGTCGGCAGCGCCACGATCGCGAGACACACCAGCACGGCGTAGAACAGCACGTTGAACAGGAGCGAGCGCAGGAAAATCAAAAACATCGATGATCCGATCAATTGGCCTGGGCCGTGGCGGGCCGCTTCGGCGCCACGCCTGCAGGCTGCTCCGACATCTCGGGTGAAAGGTCAATCCCGAAATCCTCCAGCCGCACCCTCAGCTCGGCGGCGATGTACTTGACGTACTCGGACAGGAGCAGCCGCAAGGTGGAAGGCGAGGTCCACCACGGCTCCTCGCGCCATTTTTCGCCGACCACTGCGAACGGGATCAGCGTGGTCTCCGGCATCGCATGCGAGAACTCCACCAGCGCGCGCGGCATGTGATAGTTCGAGGTGACGACGATCAGCGATCTGAAGCCGCGCCCCTCGGCCCAGCGCCGCGCTTCCGCCGCGTTGCCGCGGGTCGAGACCGCGGTGCGGTCGAGATCGACACAGCAATGCATGAAGGACTGGTTCTCCGGCAGCGTCCGGGAGATGTCGCTCGCCGTCGAGGTCGGGTGCACGCCGGAGATCAGGAGCCGCTTGCCGTAGCCGGCCGCCAGGAGCTCCATCGCATCCGACACCCGCGAGGAGCCACCGGTCAGGACCACGATGCCGTCCGCCTTGCGGTCCGGCGCGATCTCGGCGCCGCGCAATTGCGACAGGAAGGCGATGAAGCCCGCCGCCGCGCCGACGAAGACGAACGCGATCGTCGATACCAATGCCGCGCGCAGCCAGCCACGCGGCAATTTCGGCGATCGATCGTCGGTCGGCGAGGTCATATGATGTCGGTGATCCCTTCCCCGGATGATTTTAGGACGTTTTGAGGCGAAGTGGAGTCCGGTTTATCGGGCTGCTTCCCCTCTCCCCTTGTGGGAGAGGGTGGCTCGCCGCGAAAGCGGCGAGACGGGTGAGGGGTCTGTCTCCGCGAATACGCCTCGACGTTCGTGCGCGCGGACAGAGCCCCCTCATCCGGCGCTTCGCGCCACCTTCTCCCACAAGGGGAGAAGGAAGAAACCATCTCAATCCACGTCATTCAGCGTCGCGAACAGCGTCTGGCGCGAGGCTACCGCGGTGATGGCGCCGATCAGCACCGCTTGCACGGCGAGCACGATGTAGCCCGACGGCCGCAGCGAGAAGGTGCCGAGCAGGGCTGCGAACTGGTCGCCGACGGGGGTCCCGGAAAACCAGCCGGCGATCGACTCGGAGAAGCCGAACACCAGCATGGCGGCGCCCCCGCCGATCACGCCGCCCTCCAGGCCCAGCCTGAGGAAGTGGCGCAGGAAGCGGTTGGCGATGTACCGGTCGCCGGCGCCGACGAAATGCAGGACCTCGACGATCGGGCGGTTCGCCGCCATGGCGCCGCGGGTCGCGAACGAGACCGAGATGATGGTCGCGATGATGACGAGGGCGAGGATGCCGATGCCGGCGAGCACGGTGGCGTTGGTCATCGAGCGCATCCGCTCGATCCAGGCGCGGTGATCGTCGACGCTGGCGCTTGGGGCGGCCTGGGTCACGCGCGCGCGCAAGGCGCCGAGATCGAGCTGCGTGCCGGGCTGCACGCGCGCGATGATCATGCGCGGCACCGGCAAATCATCCATCGACAGGCCGGTGCCGAGCCAGGGCTCGAGCAGCTTGCCGCTCTCGTCCTTGGTGAACGGCTTGACCTCGATGATGCCGGCCTGCGCGCGGATGGCCTCCGTCACTGCCGCGGTGTCGCGATCGAGATCGCGGCCGGTCTGCGGGCGGACCTGGATGGTGATTTCGCTTGCAACGTCCGACTGCCATTCCGCGGCGGAGGCGCTGACGAGCAGCACCGTGCCCGTGGTCATCGAGGCGAGGAAGGTCATGATGGCGACGACGGCAACCAGCGCGCGGCCGTGGATCGAGGCGCGCGGCACGATCGGCGACATGTTGCGCGCCTTGGGCGGAAGCTGCGGACGCTCCTGTCCGAGATCTACCAGCACGCCGCGGTCGTCGGACCTACTCATAGACGTGCAGCCGCCCTTGGTGCAGCACGAAGCGTCGCGCCTCGTACTGGTCCATCAGGCCGATGTCGTGGGTGGCGATGATGACGGCGGTACCCGATTTGTTGAGCTCGATGAACAGCCGCAGCAGCCGGCGGCCGAGCGTCGGATCGACGCTGCCGGTCGGCTCGTCGGCGAGCAGGAGTTGCGGCCGCGAGATCACGGCGCGCGCGATCGCCGCGCGCTGCTTCTCGCCGCCAGACAGGATCGGCGGCAGCGCGTCCATGCGGTCACCGAGGCCGACCCAGCGCAACAGATCGATCACCTCCTTGCGATAGCTCGACTCGCTGCGGCCCATGACGCGGAATGGCAAGGCGACGTTCTCATAGGTCGTCATGTGGTCGAGCAGGCGGAAGTCCTGGAGCACGATGCCGATGCGCTTGCGCAAATCCGCGATCTCGTCCTTGCCGAGCTGCGAGATGTCGTGGCCGAACAGGTTGACGAGGCCGCGCGTCGGCCGGTGCGACAGGAACAACAGACGCAGCAGCGAGGTCTTGCCGGCGCCGGACGGGCCGGTGAGGAACTGGAAGGAATGCGCCGGAATCTCGAAACTGAGGTCGCGCAGGATCTCCGGCCCCAGTCCGTAACGCAATCCGACATTTTCGAACCGAACCAAGCTCAGCTCCGTTCGAGAGGGGGCGCGGGCCGCGCTGCTGCGCTCCGCCACACGCGATCAACGGGTTTTGCGGCCGTTATGGTTTCCGGTTCGTTAACGGTCGCTCTGTAGCATCTGGGATGCCCGGTTCTCCGCGACCGAAGCATCGTCAAGACCAGTCCGTGCATCAAGGCTCGTGTCCATGCATATCGTCTGCCCCCATTGTACGACATCCTACGCCATCAAGCCCGCGAGCCTGGGGGCGAACGGGCGGACGGTCCGCTGCTCCCGCTGCAAGGAGACCTGGGTCGCCTATGCCGAGGATGCCATCGAGGGGGCGTCCGTCCCGGCCATGGCGGCAGCCAGCCAGGCCGACGACCAGTCCGACCTCGCCGAGCAGTGGAACTCTTACGCCAGGGACGACGGCGCCGCCGACACGCCTGTCGTCGACAGCCCCTCGATCGCCAGCGACTGGCCGGCCGAGGACGCCCAGGAGACCGAGGACGAATGGTCAGCGGCGGCCCGCGCCGCCGAGGATGACGTCGCCGGCGCGCAGCACCAGTCCTGGTTCCGCGGCCTGTTCAGCCGCCGCGGGGCACGGGTGAGGCGCCAGGCCCCCACCGAGGCTCCACGAAAATCCCATTTCGGCCTGCCGACCGCCTGCGCCGCCATGGGCGCGCTGGTGCTGGCGCTGATCATCTGGCGCGGCGACATGGTCCGGCTGCTGCCGCAGACGGCGGCGTTCTACAAGATGGTCGGACTCGAAGTTAATTTGCGCGGGCTGGCGTTCAAGGACGTCAAGCTCTCCAGCGAGACCGTGGACGGTAAGCAGGTGCTGGTGATCGAGGGCGTGATCGTCGGTCAAAGCAAGAAGCCGCTCGATATCCCGCGGCTGCGCTTTGCGGTGCGCGACGCGCAGGGAGCGGAAATCTACGCCTGGAACACCGTGCTGGAGCAGACGGTGCTGCAGCCGGGTGAGCGCGCCTTCTTCCGCTCGCGCCTGGCCTCGCCGCCGCCGGAGGGCCGCAATATCGACGTTCGGTTCTTCAACCGGCGCGACATCGCCGGCGGCAGCGTGTAATCGATTCTGCAGGTCTCGCGAGGAAGGTTGGCCGCGAGGTTGGTCCCAAGGTTGGTCTCATGCCCAAAATCCTGATCGCCGACGACGAGGATTCGATGCGCCAGCTGGTGGCGCGCGCCATCGCCATGGACGGCCACGAGATCGTCACCGCGGAGGACGGCGCCGAGGCACTGGAAATCCTGACCCGCGAGAACGGCGCGTTCGATCTCCTGCTCACCGACATCCAGATGCCGGTGATGGACGGCATCGCGCTGGCGCTCTCCGCCGCGCGCGACTTCCCCGACCTGACCATTTTGCTGATGACCGGCTTTGCCGACCAGCGCGAGCGCGCCTCGAATTTGAACGCGCTGGTGCATGACGTCGTGACCAAGCCGTTCTCGGTCGCCGACATCCGTACCGCGGTTGCCGACGCGCTGGCAGCGAAGAAGACGTAGGGCGCCGCGTACTCCGCTGTCATGCCTCGGCTTGACCGGGGCATCCAGTACGCCGCGGCCTTTCGATTCAATCACTGCCGTCTCTGGAAGACTGCATCGCCCGCCTGCGCGGCCGATGACACGTATCTTGGAGTGGCACCAGCGAGCTCCAGGGCTAGCTGTCAAACACAATCACGCTGCGCAGCGTCTTGCCGGCCTTCATGTTGGCAAAACCCTCGTTGATCTCGCTCAGTTTCAGCTTGGCCGAGATCCAGTCCTCGAGGTGCAGCCTGCCGCGCAGGTAGAAATCGACCAGCCTCGGCATGTCCACGCGAAAATGGTTGGAGCCCATCGAGGAGCCCTGGATCCTGCGCTCGCGCAGGAAGTCGAAGCCGTGCAGCTCGATCTTCTGGCCGAACGGGATCATGCCGACGATGGTGGCCGTGCCGCCGGACGCCAGCATGCCAAAAGCCTGCTCCGCGGTTTCCTTGCGGCCGAGCACCTCGAAGGAATAATGCACGCCGCCATTGGTGAGGTCGCGCACCTGCTTCACGACGTCGCCGTCGGCGGGATTGATGATGTCGGTGGCGCCCAGCTTGGTCGCGAGCTGGAGCTTTGCCGGATTGGTGTCGATGGCGATGATGCGTCCGGCCCCTGCGATCTGCGCGCCGTTGATCGCGGCCATGCCGACACCGCCACAGCCGATCACAGCCACGGTCTCGCCCGCCGTCACCTTGGCCGTGTTCACCACCGCGCCGTAGCCGGTGATGACGCCGCAGCCGATCAGCGCGGCGAGATCGAGCGGCATTTCTTTCCTGATTTTGACGATCGCATTCTCGTGCACCAGCATCTGCTCGGCGAAGGAAGAGAGGTTGAGGAACTGATGCAGCTTCTCCGGCTTCGACCATTGCATCCGGTTGGAAGCGCCCGGCAGCAGCTTCACGGTGGTGTCGGTGCAGAGCACCGTGCGGCCGGTGGTGCAGTTGTCGCAGGTACCGCAGAACACCGACAGGCAGGTGACGACGTGATCGCCCGGCTTCACATAGGTGACGTCGGAGCCGACCTGCTCGACGACGCCGGCGGACTCATGCCCGAGCACCGCGGGCAGCGGATGCGGATACAGGCCTTCCATGAAATGCAGGTCGGAGTGGCAGAGCCCGGCAACCGAAGTTCGGATCAGGACTTCGCGCGGGCCCGGCTTCGGCAGGCTGATGTCCTCGATGACCAGCGGCTGATTGACTTCATAGAGAACGGCGGCCTTCATCGAGAACTCCCTATCGCGTTTTTTGTTTGAGCGTGGCGTGCAGCCTACGCTGCCAGAACCAGTTCGCCAACCTCGCTCATGCCGGCATCGCGATCGCCGAGCAGCAGCGCGCCGATCTTCGCTTGCGCGGCATTTTCCGTCAGCCGGAACGGATCGCTCGGCGACACACGATGATCGATGACGAGGCGCGACAGCAGCAGCCGGCGCGCATCGCCGCGCATCTCGTGGATGCGATGCGCTTCCCAGGCGAGCGCGACCGCGCTTGCGACGTGATAGAGCAGGCTGGTCGCACGCCGCGCATCGGCCTCGTTCTCGGAATTGCCCGCGACCTCGCGCGCGAAGCCGACGGCGCGATCGACGAGACCGCGCAAATTGTCGCGCCAGGCCTGCGGGACCGACGCGCTATCATCGAGCCGCGCGTGCAGATCGGCTGAGAGCGCGGATTCGGCGCCGTGGCGGCCGACCGCGCGCCGGAGCGCATCGATCGCGACGATGTTGCCGGTGCCCTCCCAGACCGAGCCGAGATGCGCATCGCGCAGCAGGCGGGGCGTGGCGAATTCCTCGATATAGCCGATGCCGCCGCGCATCTCGAGCGCGTCGCCGCAAACCTTGCGCGCATCGCGCGTCGCACGGAATTTCAGCGTCGGGGTCAGGATACGCAGCAGCGCCGCCGCCTCCTGGCTGCCAGCCTCGGCGCGGTCGAGTGCGTCGGCGGTCAGAAAACTCATCGACAGCGCCTGCTCGACCGGCAGCATGATCTTCAGCATCTGCCGCCGTCCCAGCGGCAGGTCGATGATGCGCTTGCCGAACACGACGCGGTTCTTCGCCACCGTCATCGCATCATGATAGGCGCGGCGCATCAGCGCGGTGGATTTGACGCCGTTGGAGAGCCGCGACGAGTTCACCATCTCGGCCATCTGGACGAAACCGCGGTCGAGCTTGCCGACCACATAGGCGATCGCGCCTTCGAGCTTGATCTCGCCTGACGCCATCGAGCGCGTGCCGAGCTTGTCCTTCAGGCGCACGATCCGGTAGTGGTTCTGCGAACCGTCGTCGAGGAAGCGCGGCATCAGGAACAGGCCGACGCCGCGCGTGCCGGGGCCGGCGCCTTCGGGACGCGCCAGCAGCATAACGACCTTGGCATCGGCATTCGAGCAGAACCATTTCTCGCCATGGAGGCGCCAATGGTCGCCCTCCTGCACCGCGCGCGTGGTCAGCGTACCGACATCGGAGCCGCCCTCCTTCTCGGTCATGAATTGGCCGCCCTGGGTCAGCTTGCTCATGTCGGTCTGGGTGAGACCGTCGAGATATTTCGCCTTCAGCGCCTCGCTGCCGAAATTCGCCAAGAGCTTTGCGCAGCCGTCGGTGACGTTGATCGGGCAGCCCATACCGAATTCGGTCTGGTTGAACAGGAAGGTGAAGGCGTGTTTTGCCACGACGGGATATTTGTCGGGCCAGCCCATGATGCCCCTGCGGATCGAAAGCGCATGGATGCCGAACTCGCCGAACGCTGCGTTCTCCAATTCGCGATAGGCCGGATGATATTCGATCCACTGCACGTCGCGGCCGAACTTGTCGCGCTGGTGCAGCACCGGCGTGTGCCGGTCGGCGAGCCGCGCGCATTCGTCGAGATGGCCGCCGGCCAATTCGCCGAGGCGATCGAGATGCGGCTCGATGTGACGGAACAGTGTCTCCGGCAGATGAATGCGCAGGAGATCCGTCAGCGCCTGATCGGCGCGATAAAAGTTCATGCCGGACGTATCGGGCGCCAGCAGGCCCGGCTGCTCGGCCGCGACATGTTTCGGCTGCGCTGTGACCGGCTTGTGCATGATCGTCCTCTTCGTTCCCGCCCTGCGAACATTTTGCGCTGTTTTGGCGCTTGCCGCGTTGATTGATGTCGATCATGCTCCAGTCGCGGATAGCGATAAAGCCGCAAATTGTCAGGGAGGCATGATCGCCGTGAAGGAGCAATTCGCTCTGCGGAATTAAGATCGACCCGGCTGGTTGTCCGCGCGGCGGATGCATAGATCAGCGGCTTCCCGTCTCCGAGAGATCACGCCATGGAACATCCGAAATACAAGATCGCCCTCATCGTCGGCGCCGGCGAAGGCCTGAGCGCTTCGCTGGCGCGCCTGCTCTCCACGCAAGGCATCCGCGTCGCGCTGGCCGCGCGCAAGATCGAGAAACTAGGTGCGCTTTGTCGCGAGACCGGCGCCAAGGCCTATGCCTGCAACGCCACCGAGCCTGAGGAGGTCGAGCGGCTGTTCGGCCTGGTCGAACGCGAGATCGGCACGCCCGACCTCGTCGTCTACAACGCCAGCGGCCGCACACGCGGGCCGTTCGTCGATCTCGTTCCGGCCGACGTCGCGCAGGCGATTGCGATCAGCGCCTATGGCGGCTTCCTGGTGGCGCAGCAGGCGGCCAAGCGCATGCTGCCGAACAAGCACGGCGCGATCCTGTTCACCGGCGCCTCGGCGAGCGTCAAGGGCTATGCGCAGTCGGCGTCGTTCGCGATGGGCAAGTTCGCGCTGCGCGGGCTGGCGCAGAGCCTGGCGCGCGAGTTGTCGCCGCAGGGTATCCACATCGCGCACTTCGTGATCGACGGCGGCATTCGCAGCGCGGCGCACGCGGAGCCGGCCGACAAGCCGGATTCGATGCTCGATCCCGACGCGATCGCGCAGAGCTATTGGAACGTGCTGCAGCAGCCGCGCAGCGCCTGGAGCTGGGAGTTGGAGCTGCGGCCCTGGGTGGAGAAGTTTTGAGGCAAGCCGATAACCACACCCGTCATTGCGAGGAGCGAAGCGACGAAGCAATCCAGACTGTCTCGCGGAAAGCTTCTGGATTGCTTCGTTTCGCTCGCAATGACGAAAGAAAAAGGGAGCGACATGTCCACGGAAACCACCATCGATACCGGCACCAATGAACTCCTCTGCGTCATCCGCGACCGCGTCGCGGTGATCACGCTGAACCGGCCGGAGGCGCGCAACGCGCTGTCGGACACCTTGACGCCGGCGCTGCGGACGATGATCCGCACCTGCGGCGAGAGCCCCGATATCGGCGCGCTGCTGATCACCGGCGCGGGGGCGGCCTTCTGTGCCGGCGGCAATGTCAAGGGCATGGGCGCGCATCGCGACCAAGCCAAGCTCGATATGTCCTTTGACGACAAGGTCGCCGATCTCCAGGAACGGCAGCGGCTGCTCACCGGCGCGCTGGTGTCGGTGCGCAAGCCGACCATCGCCGCCCTGCCCGGTCCCGCGGTCGGCGCCGGGCTCGCCATCGCGATGGCCTGCGACATCCGCATCGCCGCGCAATCGGCCTTCGTCGCCACCGGCTACGCCCGCATCGCGCTGAGCGGCGACTACGGCATCGCCTGGCTGCTCACGCGGCTGGTCGGCACCGCGCGGGCCCGCGAGCTGCTGTTCACCGGCGATCGCGTCGACGCCGCGCGTGCCGAGGCCATCGGCCTCGTCAACCGCGTCGTGCCCGACGACAAATTGCAGGCTGAAGCCTTTGCGTTGGCCAAGTCGCTCGCGGAAGGCCCACGCCTGGCGCTGCGCTACATGAAGGACAATCTCGACGAGGCGCTGCTGTTCGATTTCGAGACCGCCCGCGACCACGAAGCCGGACGGCTGATCCGCCTGACCACGACCGCCGATCACAAGGAAGCCGTGCAGGCCTTCATCGAGAAGCGCAAGGCAGTGTTCACGGGGAAGTAGGACGTCCGATCAACATCAGGCGCCGTCATTCCGGGGCGATGCGCAGCATCGAGCCCGGAATCCATCAGGCGACAGTACACGCGGTGAAATGGATTCCGGGCTCGCGCTGCGCGCGCCCCGGAATGACGGGAGGAGAGAGCGGGGAAACCACGAAAAAAAGCCCGGCTCTGGATGACCAGGCCGGGCTCGGAGTGGTGTCAGGCCGAGGCTGAGGGGCTGTCGGCCTGACGGGAAAGGGCGGCGAGGCGCCAGCTCGCGCAGGGAATGTCTTTCGGTGCGACGGCGATCTCCTTGTCGAAGCGCACCAGCTTCCAGTCGTCGGGATGATTGACGAAAGCGAAACCGGATTTGCGGGCGAGCGAGATCATGGTCTCGTTGGAGCGCAGCGTGTCGCCGAACATGTGCTCGGCACCGAGGGCGGCCGCGCGGCATTCGAGATTCTTCATCAGCGCGGTGGCGATGCCGTGGCCGTGCCAGCGGTCGTCGACCGACAGGCCGAACTCCAGTGTGGAAGTCTCGGCATGGAAGGCGTAGCGCGCTTCGGCGACGATGGTCTCGAAGCCGTCGACCATCTTGGTCGCGACGACGGTGAAGCGTTCGCGCGCGCCGACATCGAGGAATTCGCTCAGCAGCCCCTTCGGCAGCTCGCTGATGGCGCCGAAGAAGCGGTTGTAGCGGGAGCGGGTCGCGAGCGAGCGGAAATAGTGCTGAAGCTCCTCGGTGTCGCGCGGTTCGACGAAGCGAACATTGACCGCCTCGCCGTCGCGGGTGCGCAGCGTGTCCGAATATTGCTTCAGATCTTCCAGGCGAAGAGTGCTCATGACACATGCCTAAGAGAAAGAGGGACCGCCAGCGCCCCCACAGTCAGGCGGCGCCGGCCTGGCGGCCAATCAGGCCCGCCAGAAGGGTTTGTCAGCCTCGTAGGCGATGTCGGTCCAGGACAGGCCGACGTCGTGGAGATCGCGGGCCGTCCAGTGGGTCAGCTCACGCCGGGTGCGGTAACGCTCGTGCCAGACGTGTAGCGTTTCGCCAATCTGCTGGATGAGACCAGGCGCATGATGATTTGTCATCGAATTCTGGGTCAAAGTAGACATTTTCAGCTCCTTGAGCTAACTTGACCGCTAATATCTGCTTGCCACCGCGCTGCGACAAACGACAATTTGTACCCCTTCGCATGAAATAACGTCATGCATCCTGCTGCCAGATGACTGCCAGATTGCCCTCCCTGAACGGATTGCGGGCCTTTGAGGCCGCCGCGCGCCATCTCAGCTTCACGCTGGCCGCGTCCGAGCTGAATGTGACCCAGACCGCGATCAGCCATCAGATCCGCCGGCTCGAGGAGGAGCTCGGCATTCGCCTGTTCGTCCGGCAGAACCGCGCGCTGGCGCTGACGCCGGAAGCGCGCGACTATTTGCCGGGCGTCCGCGCCGCCTTCAACGACCTCCGCCTTGCGACCGACCGGCTGCTGCGCAAGGACGACGACAAGGTGCTGACCGTCTCGACGCTGGCATCGCTCGCCGCGAAATGGCTGCTGCCGCGGCTGACCGATTTCCAGGAGCAGCACCCCGGCATCGACGTCCGCATCACCACCTCGACCAGCCTCGTCGATTTCCAGCGCGACAATGTCGATGCCGCGATTCGCTATGGCCGCGGTCAATGGCCGGGCCTGCAGGCCGACTGGCTGATGGCAGACGAGCTGTTTCCGGTGTGCAGTCCGTCGCTGCTGCGCGGCGACAAGCCGCTGCGCCAGCCTGAGGATCTCAAAGGCTATCCGCTGCTGCACACCTCCAATGCCAACAGCGATGACTGGCGGCTGTGGCTGACGGCGGCCGGCCTTCCGGGCGACATCGCCAGGCAGCCCGGCATCACCTTCGACATGATCTTCATGACCATCCAGGCCGCAATCGACGGCATCGGCGTGGCGATGGGCCGGACCTCCTATGTCCAGGACGACATCGCCAAGGGCCGGCTCGTGGTGCCCTTCAAGATCGCGCTGCCGGCCGATGCGGGCTTCTACCTGGTCGCGCCGGAGGGTCGGCGCGAGGCGCCGAAGCTGGCCGCGTTCCGCGAGTGGATGATCGCTGCAACGCAGAATAAAGCCTGAAAAATCATCGGCTTCCGCGGTAAAATCGATTGACTCGCCGCCCCCCGCGCGAGAGGGGTAGGACAGATTGTCGCAGCAGGCAATCTGCTGCCCTGCCGTGAAATGAGTTCCGGTCCGGCCGCGCCTTCCAGGGGAGTAACGTCATGGCTGGACCAGCAACCAATCCGCCCGAGATCAAGTCGCGCGTCGGCGCGATCCTGCGCGCCACCTCCGGCAATTTTCTCGAGCAGTTCGATTTCTTCCTGTTCGGCTTCTATGCCGCCGCGATCGGCAAGGCGTTCTTCCCCTCCACCAACGAGACCGCGTCGCTGCTCAACACTTTCGGCGTGTTCTGGCTCGGCGCCTTGATGCGCCCCGTCGGCGCGATCGTGCTCGGCGCCTACATCGACCGCATCGGCCGCCGCCAGGGCCTGATCGTCACGCTCGGCATCATGGCCATCGGCACCGTCGTGATCGCGTTCTGCCCGAGCTATGCGACCATCGGCATCGCCGCGCCAATCATCGTGCTGATCGGCCGCCTGCTGCAGGGCTTCTCCGCCGGCGTCGAGCTCGGCGGCGTCTCGGTCTATCTCGCGGAAATCTCCACGCCCGGCAATCGCGGCTTCTACACCTCGTTCCAGTCGTCGAGCCAGCAGGTCGCGATCTTCGTGGCCTCGATCCTCGGCTTCATCCTCTCCGAGGTGATGCCGGCCGACACCGTTGCCGCCTGGGGCTGGCGCATTCCCTTCTTCGTCGGCTGCCTGATCATTCCCTTGATCTTCTTCCTGCGGCGGACGCTCGAGGAGACACCGGCCTTCCTCGCCATGAAGAAGCATCCGACCGCGAGCGAGGTGTTCGCCTCCGCGTTCGCGAATTGGCGCATCGTCATCCTCGGCATGATGATCGCGGTCCTGACCACGACGACGTTCTACTTCGTCACCGTGTACACGCCGACCTTCGGCAAGACGGTGCTGAAGCTCTCGACGCAGGACGCACTGCTCGTGACGCTGCTCGTCGCCGTGACCAACTTCTTCTGGAATCCGGTCGGCGGCGCGTTGTCCGACCGCATCGGCCGCAAGCCGGTGCTGCTCGGCATCGCCACATTGGCGCTACTCACCGCCTACCCGGCGCTGTCCTGGCTGGTGGCCGCGCCGACATTCGGCAAGCTGCTCGCCGTCGAGATGATGTTCTCATTCTATTTCGGCATGTACAGCGGCACCATGCTTGGTGCGCTGGTCGAGATCGTGCCCGCGCATGTGCGGACCACCTGCTTCTCGCTCGCCTTCGCGCTCGCCGCCGCGCTGTTCGGCACGTTCACGCCGTTCGCCTCGACCTTGCTGATCGACTACACCGGCAACAAGGCCGCACCCGGTCTTTGGCTGATGTTCGCGGCAGCGCTCGGCATCATCGCCGCGCTGGTCGTGTATCGCGGCGGCGGCAAGGCGGTGCCGACATATGATGCGGTGGCGGAGCCGGTCGCGGGGCATTGATTGTCACTTCGATCATCGTCGCCTCTTACCCTCCCCTGGAGGGGGAGGGTCGGCTCACATTGAGCGCAGCGAAAATGTGAGACGGGGTGGGGCGAAGGTCCCTCCGCGTCGAACGCTGCCCGTGGGGAGAGATCACCCCACCCCGCTCGCGCTGCGCGCGATCGACCCTCCCCCTCCAGGGAGGGTGAAGGGTGCAGCTACAGCTCCACCACCACGTAGTCGCTCTCAATCCGCACCAGAACAGTCTCGGCGACATAGGGCCCCTTCACAACGGCCCCACCCGGCTCGACATGCGCCGGATAGGCCTTCACGCGGAAGCGGCGAGGGTCGCAATAGGACTGGCCGGTGCGGATGTCGAACTCCCAACCGTGCCAGGGGCAGCGGATGATCTCGCCGAGCTTGGTGTATTCGATCTCGCCGGGATCCTTTGATTGCGCGAGCCCGATCAGCGGGCCCTCGCACAGCGCCGCGCCCTGATGCGGGCAGCGGTTCATCAGGCCGAAATACTCGCCCTTGATGTTGAAGACCGCGATCGGCCGTCCGTCGATCTCCAGAAATTTTCGCGTGCCCGGCGGAAGCTCATCCACCGCCGCAATCACGTGCCGCGCCATGCTTATGTCTTCCGCATGATCTGATCGGAAAACCGCTTCACACTTTTCCGGATCATGCGGCAATCCCATAGAGCTTGCGCGCATTGCCGAGATAGAACGCTTCGCGGTTGGCGTCGTTGACGCCCGCCGGCAGCACGCGCGACGGCTCGTCATAGTCCCAATGTGGATAGTCGGTCGCGAACAGCAGTCGGTCCCAGCCGATCCATTTGATGACGTCGAACAGGTCCTCGCGCCGCTCCGGGTCCTCCATCGGCTGCGTGGTCCACCACACCTGCTCGCGGATATATTCCGACGGCGGCCGCTTCACATGCGGCACTTCGCTGCGCAGCCGGTGCCAGACCTTGTCGAGCCGCCAGGCGAGCGACGGGGCCCAGCCGAAGCCGGCCTCGATCATCACCATCTTCAGCTTCGGAAAGCGCTCGAACACGCCTTCCAAGACAAGGCTCGCCAGCGCCGATTGCTGGCACTGCGAGTGGCCCACCATCTCCTCGATGTAATAGGACGGCCAGCCGGACGGCGTGATCGGATTGCCGCCGAAGCCGAAAGCGTGCACGCCGACGGGAAGCCCCGCCTCTTCCGCGGCCTGGTAGATCGGCCAGTAACGGCGCTGGCCGAGCGGCTCGACGTTGCGGCTGAGCAGCAGCACCTGCACGAAATTCTTGTCGCCGGCGCGCTCGCGGATTTCGGCGGCGGCCGACAGGCCGTCCTCATTGCCGACGACAATGGACGCCTTCAGACGCTTGTCCTTGCTGGTCCATTTGTCGATCTGCCAGTCGTTGATCGCCGAGCACAGCGCCGCCGAGAGCTCGTGATTGCGGATGCCCTGCCCGGTGTTGAGCGGATTGAGCACGCCGAGTTCCACGTTGTTGGGATCGAGCAGCTGCTTCTGCATGAAGGACAACGAAGAGCCCTGCGGCCCGCCTTCCGGCGGATAGGCGTCGCGGCGCGATGCGTTGGGCTGGGCCTTCGGATAGGGCGGGCCTTCCATCATGCCTTGATAGGCATGGACGCCGTAGACTTCGAGATGATGCTGCCAGCGTTTGGCCAGATAAGGATAAAGCTCGGTGCGGGTGGCGCGTGCCGGATGGATGTCGCAGTCCGCGATCGCGGCCTTGACGGTCTGTGGGGAAGCGGCTTCTAGGCTCTCGCGGAATTGGACATTCATCGCCTTGCCTCCTTTGGCAGCGGGCTAAGTCAGGCGGGGATAGGTCGCATGCGGGTTTTCGATCATGATCTTGCGCACGAGATCGGGGGAAAGACCTTCGGGCAACGCGTCCTGGCCGTCGAACTGCCAGTGCGGATAGTCGGTGGAGAATAGAACCAATTCGTCGGACTGCATATGATCAAACAGGCGAATTAATGTCTCAGGTTCCGGCGGCACATCAAATGGCTGTAAAGAGAACCGGATGTTGCTGCGCACAATGTCAAGCGGCGCGCGATCGACCCATGGCGTCTCCATCCGCACCCCGCGCCAGAATTTGTGCAGGCGCCAGAGAAAAGGCGAGATCCAGGAGACGCCGGATTCGAGCATCACCATTTTCAGTCGCGGATATTTGACGAACACGCCCTCGACGATCACGCTGGTGAGCTGGGTCTGGAACGCTTGAGCCTGACCGACATAATCCTCGATGTGATAGGAACCCCACCCCACGGCAGTCGGCGGATTGTGATAGGCGGAACCGGCGTGTATCCCGACGGGCAGCTGGAGCCGTTCCGCCGCCTCATAGATCGGCCATAGCGCGCGCTTGCCGAGCGGCGTGTCGCCCATGACCAGCATCAGCACCTGCACGAAGCGGCGATCCTGCGCGCAACGCTCGATCTCGGCGACGGCTTTCTCGACACTTTGCGTGGGGATCACGATCGAACCACGCAGTCGTGAATCGCGATCGAGCCATTCCTTCACCAGCCACTCGTTCAACGCGCGGCAGAAGGCGGCCTGCAAATCTTCCGAAAACACCATCTGCACGCCGTAGAGTGGATTGCAGACGGCGTACGTAAGCTGGAAGGGATCGAGCAGATGGCGCTGCATGTCCTCCAGGCTTGCGCCGGGCTTGCCGGTTTCCGGCCGCCAATCGGGACGCGCCACGATCGGCGAGTTCTGCGGATAGGATTGCGAGACAAGGTCGACCATGCCGCGCGTCGTCACCTGATCGCGCCAATAGTCGTTGAGATACGGCAGCAGGCTGGTCAGATGCGGCACGGCCGGATGCACGTCGCAATCCACCCCGCCGGCGATCAGGGACGCCATCACGTCTCCTTCACGTTTCCTCGTCACGTTTTGTCTTGCCCACCATTCAAGCAGGCCTGCCCGTCGCCCGCAACTCGGCCAAGGCCGCTGTCATATGCTAGGAAGGCACAGCTCCGTTGCTAGGACTGAGAGGTTAGAAGGATGAAAGAGCTCGTCGGCATTGCGGAACAGGTCGCGGCCCGACTAATCGCGCGCAAACAGACCATTGCAGTGGCTGAATCCTCGACCGGCGGCCTGATCTCGGCCAGCTTGCTCGCGGTGCCCGGCGCCTCCGCCTATTTCCTCGGTGGCGCGGTGGTCTACACCCGCGATGCCAGGCGCGTGCTGATGGATATTTCGGACGAAGGAATGAAGGGCTTTCGCTCTTCGTCGGAGCCTTATGCAAAGCTGCTGGCCGAACAGATGCGCAGCCGCTTCGGCTGCGACTGGGGCCTGTCTGAGACCGGCGCCGCCGGCCCCACCGGCAACCGCTACGGCGATGCCGCCGGGCACAGTTGCATGGCGGTCTCGGGACCTGCGGCAGAGGTGATCACGCTGGAGACCGGCAACAACGACCGGTTTGCGAACATGCAGGTGTTTGCTGCCACGGCGCTGAAGCTGTTGCTGAGGAAGCTGGAGGGGTGAACTGCTGCCCTAGCTCGCGTGAGTCGGAACATTCGCCACAAACACTGTTGTCGTCGCCCGGCTTGACCGGGCGATCCAGTATTCCGAGAAAGTCATAGTTGAATCGACAGGCCGCGGCGTACTGGATGCCCCGCCTTCTGTTTAGTCGGGAGACATGGCTGACACCTGTTCGGACACATCACTGAC
>NZ_JCAMOP010000067.1:0-29997 GCF_059512345.1 Bradyrhizobium sp. Unk1 | reverse complement strand
CGTCCAACTCCACCGCATCGCCCCAACAACGACCGGCGAGGACGCTCCATTTCGAGGTTTTTCAGCAGACTGCTAGAGGCTGTTAGGAACTGATTAACCATAGATGTTGAGGTTTGCGGGATGTCAATTCCCCGCGAGCCTTATCCCTCTGACGTTTCCGATGACGAGTGGGCGCTTGTTGCGCCCTATTTGACACTTTTGCCCGAGGCCGCCTCGCAGCGGACGCACGCGCTTCGCGAGATGTTCAACGGCCTGCGCTACATCGTGAAGACCGGCGCGCCCTGGCGCTGGATGCCGAACGATTTGCCGCCGTGGGAGATCGTTTATCAACAGGCGCAGCGGTGGTTGCGCACAGGTTGTTTTGAGGCCCTGGCCGAGGATCTGCGCGTCATCCTGCGCCTTGCGGCTGGACGACCCGCGCAGCCGACCGCCGCCATCATCGACAGTCGAACTTTGCGCTCGACGCCCGAGAGTGGCGCCCGCGGCGCCTACGACGGAGCCAAACGCAAGAAAGGTTCGAAACTGCATCTGGCCGTCGATACGCTCGGCCATCTTCTGGCGCTGCATGTTACGCCCGCCAACGCCGACGATCGCGCCGAGATCGGCCGGATCGCCAAGGCGATTCAGGCAGAGACTGGTCAGAGCGTCGAAGTCGCCTTCGTTGACCAGGGCTACACAGGCGACAAGCCTGCAGCGGCGGCTGCAGAACACGGCATTGCCCTTGAGGTCATAAAGCTGTCGGAGGCCAAACGAGGCTTCGTGCTGCTCCCAAGACGATGGGTCGTCGAGCGATCCTTCGCGTGGGCCACACGCTTCCGAAGACTTGTCAAAGATTACGAGCGATGCGCTCAGACCCTTGCCGACCTCCACCTCATCGCCTTCGCATGCATCATGCTCAAAAACGTCGCTAAACTCGCTGCTGGTTCCTAACAGCCTCTAGTGTAATCCCGATAAAGTACGGTGTATGTAACCTCGGTGACCGCATTTTGCGGGTGTCGTGGTTCAAACCACGCAAGCGCAAAAACGATCGCGTTGTGCGGCGGAACGACTATGCAGGGGAAGGCCGCTACCACGGCAAAGCATATCGCCGAACCCGATCTGCAACGTGCGCAAAATTGAAGGCCGATAAAGCGTTCGGCTACTGATAAGGCGGTGAGAAATATGTCGCGGGAAGATGAGCAATTCTAACGGACGAAAGATGCGCGGCTGCTCCTATCTTGCAGTGAGCTCGTTTTTTAGAAGCTCAAAGAAATGGCGAAGGAAATGCGCAATTTGGGATTTTCGCATCACCACCGAACTTTCGGCACTGTTCTTGAAACGGGCCATCACCTCGATCGATCAATGCCCGCTGCGCGAGAGCCTTTAGTGAGAGATGGTAGCGCTGACAGATTGCAACCCGGACTTGCCCCTACCAGGACAAGGAGGCGACAGCATGCTTTGTGTGTGGCACAAATTCTCGCAATCTGCGAGATGCCCGAGATGCCACAGCACAGGGAGCAAATAATGGCACTGAACGATGTTATTGGCGAACATGCCTTTGTATCCAAGGTAGATGTATCAGACTTGGATGTCAGCGCGGCCTTCTAAGGGAAGAAGCTCGGCTTAGTTCCAGACGAAAAATACAACACGCCACGCTAGAGCAGAAGGTCATTCGCGCAAAGTTCCGCATGCTGGAACTGGCCAAGCAGCTCGGCAACGTCAGCCAAGCCTGCCGGATGATGGGCTATAGCCGCGGCAGCACGGCGACATCGGACGTTGCCACCGCGAAGGTGATCCCGGAAAGGGTGGATGGTGCAGGCGCTGGTCATGACGTATCACAACGAAACGGATGGTCACGGGCGCAGGCATTTTTCGTCCGCAACAACAAAGACCACACACGGATCGACATTCAAAGGGCGCAAAGCGCGTAGGCAATCTGTTCCGGAGTTCGCGGGTGCCTGCGTTATGCTCGTCAGTACGCTCTCCGTTTCTGTCGCTCCGACAAACAACTCCCCCTATCAGGCGCCCGACGCTTTGGGGCGGGGCGCTTACGACGCTTGGGTCCGCAACGAGAGATCACTCAGAGGAGCGCATAATGACCGTCGATCACTTGGCAGCCGCACTTCAGTCAGCAGCGAGGCCGGCTTCGACAACCGACACCAAGGCAGGCGCGGCACCCGCCGATGTCCTGATCGTCGCGACAGTGTTGACGAGCACCGAGGCCATTCACCTCGTCGATCTGAACGGGGCGCAGTACGAGATTGCCGCCGGGGATGTAATCGACATTGAGTATCCGGCGCTCGGTCCGGTGGCCGCGGAGGCGCCTCCTCCCGAGAGCGAGCAGCCGCCTGCGAAAGAACAGGTCGACACCGAGCCGACGGAGGAACGCGCTGACAAGGCGGCGTCGACGCAGGAGCCTCGATTGGCGTTCATCAAGATCAATCCGAATGCGGTTCTCACGCGGCGGATCGAGGTCCCTGCCGTTCTGGTCGCGGCGGCCGGCACCTGGCTCACCGTCGTTCCCAACACGGGTCAGGCGGCCTGAGCGGCCCGGACGTGCACTAAACCTATCCCCTGATTCAACGCGCGCAGGCGGACCGATCTGGTCACGTCTGCTGCTGAGAACGGGATGTCGCCATTGCGCGGCGTCCCGGCCGCAGGTCGAGAGAGAAGAGATCGGACTGTCCGTGAGCAGAAGTGTCGTGAGCAGAAAAATCGAGAGTTGACCGTTCGTCGGTAGTGGACGTTTCGTGAGCGAAAGTGTCGAGAGTTGAACTCCCCAGAGTAACCGAGCAAGCGCCAGCGCCCGAGGAAATGCCTATGAGCATTCGCGATTCGATCGTCGTCTGTATCGAAGAGATTTCATCCGAACGCGGATTCGACCATGCCAGCAACCTGTTTGAAAGCGGTGTCCTGACGTCGCTCGACGTGCTGTCGTTGGTGGCGTTTATCGAGGACACGTTCAGTTTGGAAATCACCGGCGACGAGATCGACATGGCTAGTTTCGGCACGGTCGATGGTCTGGTGAACCTGGTCATGACTCTTCAGGCGAACGCCGCTCACGGCGCAGCCGCCGCGCGTTCACATGGGTAGTCATCCCGGAATGATCCCGGTTCATGACATGTTGCGCCGAACTGCGCGCGACTACCCTGACAGGGAGGCGATAGCCTGGCATAGAGGCCGCATGACCTATACGGCGCTGAACCAGGCGTCGAACCGAATCGCCGCCTTTCTTGCCCGGGCTGGCGTCGAACGCGGCATGCGCGTCGCGATCTATTCAGCGAAATGCGTTGAGGAGGTTGCTGTGATCTTCGCAGTCATGAAGGTCGGCGCGGTCCTGGTCCATGTCAACCCGGCGTTCCGCGACGACAAGCTCGGTCATGTGCTCGCGGAATGCGAACCCGCCGCCTTCTTCTTTCATTCGAGCAAGCGCGTGGCGGTCGAGCGCGCCGCCCGCGTCTCGGCGCTGCCGCCGCTGCTGATCAGGCTCGGCGCGGACGACCCGGTGACGGCCGGCGATCCGGACGCGGTTTGCGTCGCGGCGATCGAGCTCTCAACGATCATGCATGACCTCGTTCCCGACGACCCGACCTTCGCTGGTGTTCCCAGCGCCGCGGACGACCTCGCGGCGATCATCTACACCTCTGGCACCACGGCGTCCGCAAAGGGCATCATGGTCACCCACGGGATCCTGTCGGAGGCGACGCTGGTGTCTGCGCAGCTGCTCGGCAACGTCGCCGACGACCGCCTGATCAGCTTGACGCCGTTCTCCTTCGACGGTGCATTGAGCCAGCTTTTCACCATGACGTCGGTCGGCGGGACGCTGGTTCTGCAGGACTCGTTGTTTCCGAAGGATGTGCTCGCGACGCTCATCGGCGAGCGGATCACCGGCGTTCATGCGGTTCCCTCGTTCTGGCGCATGATGCAAGACCGCTGCCCCGCCTTCGCGGACGCGGCGCTGCCTTGCCTGCGCTACCTGTCGTTGATCGGGGAGAGTTTTCCCGAGGCCGATCTGCTTCGGCTGAAGCGCACGCTGGCGTCGACAGATTTCTACATGATGTACGGCACCACCGAGGCGTTCCGATCGACCTGTCTTGCTCCGGCGGAGTTCTTTATCAAGTTCGGCTCGGCGGGCCGTCCGCTGCCCGGCGTGACCATCAGCATCGTCGACGAGCACGGAAAACCCTGTCCCGCAGGCACCGTCGGGGAGATCGTGCATGCGGGCGCGTTCGTGTCGCCCGGATACTGGAAACTTACGACGTCCACGACGTTCCGGGACGGTCGCGTCTACACCGGAGACCTCGGCGCACTTGATGCGGATGGCTATCTTCGCTTCGTCGGCCGCAAAGACACCATGGTCAAGCGGCTCGGTTATCAGCTCTATCCGGAAGACGTCGAGGCGTGCCTGCAAGCGCTCGACGGCGTTGCGGCGGCCGCGGTGACTTGCGGCCCGGACCCGAGCGGCGCGCAGGCGTTACGCGCCTTCATCGTGTGCCGACGCGGCGCGACACTCGGCGAGACCGCGGTGGCGCAGCACTGCCGCCGGCATTTGCCGTACTACATGGTTCCGGACGACATCGTCTTTGTCGACAACCTGCCGACGACGGGCAACGGCAAGATCGACCGCGGTCGCCTGAGGATGGAGCAGGTGTGATGCGTCGGTGCAACGTATGCGTCCTTCCCGAGACCTTCCCCGGAATCACCATCGACCAAGACGGCGTCTGCTCGCTGTGCAGCGAGTTCTCCGCCGCAGATGCGCCGGGTCCGTCCGCCCGCCTCACCGAGGCGCTGTCGGACATCATCGCGGAGGCCAAGCGACAGAACCATCGCTACGACGCCGTGGTGGCGTTCAGCGGCGGCAAGGATAGCTCCTACCTGCTGCATCTGCTGGCGTCGCGGCTCGGTCTCAGGCTGCTGGCGGTGACGTTCGACAACGGTTTCGTGTCGGCGGCCTGCCTCACCAACATGCGCAACGTGGTCTCCACCCTCGCGATCGACCACATCATCGTGCGGCACCGCCAGGATCATATGAATGCGCTCTTCCTGGAGAGCGCGCTGGCGCGGGTCTATCCGGATCACCTGACCAAGTTCGGCAGCAGCGTCTGCATCTCGTGCATCCGCATCGTCATCACCACGATGCTGCGCGTCGCGATCGAGAAAGGCATCCCGTTGGTGATGCTGGGCAATACACCCGGGCAGGTGCTCGCCTCGGATCAGGAGATGATCTTCAAGGACAACGTCATTCCCCATCCGCTGCGCCGGCAGTTGTTCGCGCGGCTGGCGGAGCGGACCGGGTCATGGGCGTACGATTATCTGATGCTGTCTGCCGACGAGTACAAGACCCGTCCGTTTCCGACGATTGTCAGTCCGCTGCCGATCGTAGGGTACGACGAGCATGAAATCTACCGCGTTCTCGCCGGGCTCGGCTGGTCCAAACCCACCGACGTCGATCCAAGCTCGACGAATTGCCGGCTGAACGCGTTCGGCATCATCCGGCACAAGAACCTGTATCGATTCCATCCCTATGATTACGAGATGAGCCGGCTCGTCAGGCTCGGCATCCTGTCCCGCGAGGCGGCGCTCGACAAACTGAACGATCCGACCGGCACCGTTATCGATCTCGCTTCGGAAATCGAAAGAGATCTGCTGTGCCGCTCCTGCGATAATTGCCGGCCGAGGGCTTAGCGATGTGCGGGATCTGCGGCGTTCTCGACATGCGCGAAGGGCCGGTTTCGCCGGAGGCGCTGGCACGGATGGCGGCGCAGCTCTCGCACCGTGGTCCCGATGACGCCGGCGTCCACATCGACGGCGCCGTCGGCTTCGGCCATCGACGGCTTTCGGTCATCGATCTCGCTGGCGGGCGTCAACCGCTCGGCAACGAGGACGGCACCGTCTGGGTCGCCTACAACGGTGAAATCTACAATTACCGCGAATTTCGGCCGTCGCTGCAGCGCAGGGGCCATCGCTTTGCCACCGATTGCGATACCGAGATCATCGTCCACGCATACGAGGAAGACGGGATCGACTGCGTCGCGCAACTCAACGGCATGTTCGCGCTGGCGCTCTGGGACCGCACCAAGCGGCTGCTCGTGCTGGCGCGCGACCGGCTCGGCATCAAGCCGCTCTACTATGGCGTGTTCGGCAACGTCTTCCTGTTTGCTTCCGAGATCAAGGCGATCCTGGCGCACCCGGCGGCCCGGAGCAAGGTCGATCACGACGGTGTCGCGGACTATCTGCTCTGCACGTCGCTGCTCGACGGCAGAACGATGTTCCGGGGGATCCGCTCGCTGCCGCCCGGCGGGATCCTTGCGCTGCAGGACGGCGAACTGCGGCTTCACATCTATTGGTCGATGCCGCGCGCGGCCGTGCGCCACGCCGGCACCTCGCTTGAGGAAAGCCGGGACGTGGTGCGCGGAATGCTCGACGCGGCCATCGGGGCGCAAGTGGTGAGCGACGTTCCGCTCGGCACGCTTCTGAGCGGCGGCCTTGATTCCAGCCTGGTCTCGGCGCTCGCCGCCAGACATGTCGGCGGGCAGCTCAAGACATTCGCGATGGGCTACGACCACGGCGACACGCTTCGGCACGACGACATTGACGGCCCCTACGCCGAGTTGGTGGCGCGCGCCTATCACACCGACCACACCGAATTTCTGTTTCGGTCGGACGAGTATCGCGACGTCATGAGCCGTGTCACCTGGCACGTCGAGAAGCCGGTCGACCTGACCGCGCCGTCATTGTTCCTGCTCTATCGCGAGGTCAAGCCGAACGTGACCGTGGTGATGTCGGGAGAGGGCGCCGATGAATTGTTCGCCGGCTACCATTTTTTTCTCGATGGCTGCGGCGCGGGCACGCCAGCCGAATTCCCGTGGGCGCCCTATCTCGACGAGGTCGCGGCGCTTCTCGATCCCGCCTTCGTGGCGCGAACGCGGTGCCGCGATCGGATCCAGACCACCTTGTCGGCGGAGATGGCCAGCTTCGAGAGCGACGATCCGCTCAACAAGCTGCTGTACCTGTTCCTGAAGTACTATCTGGTCGAGATGCTCGAACGTCTCGACAAGACCAGCATGGCGTGGGGCGTGGAATCGCGGGTGCCGTTCCTGGATCACCGCCTGGTCGAATATGTCCTCGACCTGCCGGCTTCGTACAAGGCGAAGCCGGACAGCAACAAAGTGGTGCTCCGGACGCTCGCTGCCGATCTGCTGCCCGCCGCCGTGGTGATGCGGCGGAAGCGGCCTGTTCCCATCCCGGTCGATCCGAAATCGATCTGGACCGAGCGCAATCGCGCCAACGCGCTGGTGCAGGCACCGGACTCCCGCATCGCCGGCTATTTCGACAGGACGAAGGTCGACGAATTCTTTCGCAAGAAGAACCAGTTCGCAGGCACCGACAACCTCGCGATCTTCAGGACCGCGCACGCCCTGGTCGCGCTCGATGCGTGGCACCGGGCCTTCGGGGTGGCGGCATGAGAAGCGCAGAGTCCGAAATCCTAACGAATGGAAGAGCCTTCGTCCAGCGGGTGGTGGCGCCGGGCGCAGCGACCGCCGACGAGCGCGAAGAGTTTCCGATCGATGTCTTTCGGGCGGTCGGGCGATTCGGCGTGTTCGGCGCGGGCTTTCCGAGCGACTATAACGGCCTCGCGCTCGGCTTCGCCGTCTATGCCGGGCTGATCCGGGAGATCGCGCAGGCCTGCGCCTCGACCGCGATGAGCGCCGTCGCGCACGCCACGCTGGCGGCGCTGCCGATTTTCCTCGGCGGCTCCGAGCGGCTCAAGCGACGGTTGCTCCCGGCTTTGATCGGCGGCGACGCCATCGGTGCCTTCGCCATGACCGAGGCCGGCAGTGGCTCCGACATCGCCGCGACCGCCACCACCGCGGCGGACGCCGGCGACCATTATCTTCTCAACGGCGCGAAGGTCTTCATCACCAACGCCAATGTCGCTGACGTGGCCGTGGTGGTGGCCAAGACGTCGCCGGCCGCCGGCATCCTCGGACTGAGCTTGTTTGCGGTCGAGAAAGGGATGCCGGGATTCCGGGCGACGGGGCGGCAGGAGCGAAAGCTCGGCATGCGGGCCTCCGACACCGGAGAACTCGTGTTCACCGAAGTCCGAGTACCCAGGGACAATTTGATCGGACGCCGGAACGGCGGCTTCGCGATCCTGCAACAGACATTGCCGGCGGCCCGGCTCGACATGGCTGCGATCGCAATCGGAATTTCCGAGCGGGCGCGCGATCTGTGCGTTGACCATGCGGTCGGCCGGCGGCAATTCGGCAAGCCGATCGGCCGCTTCCAGCTGGTGCAGCGGATGCTTGCCGACATGGAGACCAGTATCGACGCGGCCAGTCTGCTGCTCGCGCATGGCCTCGAACTACGCGATCGGGGGCTCCCGCTGGCCAAGGCGGCGTCGGAGGCGAAGCTCTTCGCCTCCGAGATGGCGGTCGAGATCACCCGCAACGCGATCCAGATACACGGCGCCTCCGGCTATTCCAGGGATCTGCCGCTGGAGCGCCTGTATCGCGACGCCAAGCTGACCGAGATCGGCGACGGCACATCGGAAATCCAGCGTCTGATCATTGCCGACGAAATGATCAAGGCGCGTTCGCCCCGGATTTCGGGGCGGTGAAGGGAGACGGGGATGCCCACCATCAACATCGCGAACCCGAATCTTGAGCAGGCTTCGGACACGACGCTGTATCCGCTGTCGTTCCAGCAGGAACGCATCTTCTACCTGGACGAGATCTCGGCGCAGAAGTCGATCTGGACTCGGGCCTCGTGCCGGCGCCTATCCGGTCTGCTCGACGTCGATGCCCTGGAAGATGCGGTCGTGGCGCTGATCGATCGTCACGCCGCGCTTCGCACCCGGATCACCCTCATCGACGGCACGCTGTTCCAGTCACGGCTCGACGGCAACGACGGCAGCTTCGAGTTCGTCGATCGCTCTTCCGGTCCGGACGGCGGCGGCGCAGACCGCTCCGCAGCCTTTGATGCCGAAGCGCAGAGCCTGCTGAACCAGGAGTACGGGCGTTCCTTCACGCTCGACGGCGGCCGGCTTTTCAAAGTCGTGCTGGTGCGCTGGTCAGACCAGGAGTGGCAGCTCATCCTGAAGCTGCATCACATCATTTCCGATGCCATCACGATTCGCATCCTGTGGAATGACCTGAAACGTCTCTACAGTGCGCGGCGGGTCGGCGGCGGCGACCCGGCACCGCTCGACCTCGATTATGTCGACTACGCGAGGTGGCTGAGAGACCGCTTCTCCGAGCAGAACATCCACGAGGCGGAGGCCTATTGGCTGTCACAGTTCGCTGACAAGCCGCCGGAGCTCGATCTCCCCACCGACCTTCCGGCCCCGCTGCAGCTGTCGTTTTGCGGCGCCGTGGAATCGCGCCCGCTGTCTCCCGATCTCGTCGCCCGGCTGCAGTCGTTCAGCCTGAAGCATCGCGTCGTCCCATTCTCGACGATGCTCGGCGCGCAGGCTCTGCTGCTCTGCAAATATTGCCGGCAGGACGACATCATCATCGGGACGGTATTCTCCGGGCGGCACCACGATCCCAGGCTGAAGGCGCTCGCCGGCTTCTTCGCCAACAGCGTCGCGCTGCGGCTGCGGGTCGACCCGCAGGCCTCCGTCAGCGACTTCGTGCGCCAGGTCCACGACCGTGTGACCGGCGCCCATCGCATGCAGGATTATCCGCTCGAACGTCTCGTCGACCGCCTCGCGCTGGATCGCGAACATCGCCGCAATCCGCTGTTCCGGGCGATGTTCAACATGGTCACCGACTTCGAGCCGACCCACGCGTTCAGCGGCATTCGCGACGAGCGCGTGCTGGAGCCTGAGATCACCGCGACGCAGGTCGACCTGCTGCTCGATTTCCACACTGGTCCCGATGCTGCCGAGCTGCGTCTCGAGTACAATACCGAGCTGTTCGAGCCGCGCAGCATCCGGCGCATTCTCCACCACTACGAGGTGCTGCTCACCGCGATGATTGAGCGCCCGGACGCAATCCTGCGCGATCTGTCGATGCTGGACGCGGAAGAGCGGCAACGGGTTCGTTCGTTCGCCGAAGGCAATGTGGTCCCGGCGGCGGCCGGCCGCGGCATCGTCGGCCTGTTGGAACAACGCGCGGCGCGCACGCCCGACCGGCCGGCATTGCTCTCGTCCGCCGGCACGCTTACCTGCGGCGAGGTCAACCGCAAGGCCAACCGGCTGGCGGCCGCCCTGGTCGATGCCGGTGTCGCCGAAGGCGACATCGTCGCGGTATTGCTCGAACGCTCGCCGGCGATGGTCGTGGCGATCTTGGCGGCGCTCAAGGCCGGCGCCGCCTACCTGCCGATCGATCCGAGCTTTCCGCCGCAGCGGATCGACTTCATCCTGAACGACGGCGGCGTCCGCTGCCTGCTGGCGGCGAGCGAGCCGCCATCCGATCCGCAGGGCCCGCGAGGCCCGCTGCCGGTGATCCGCGTTGACGATGCGGCATCCTACGCCGGACCCGCTATCAATCCGGACCGCAGCTTCGACCCTGAGCGGCCAGCCTATGTGATCTACACCTCGGGCTCGACCGGCCATCCGAAGGGAGTGGTGGTCAGCCATCGCGCCTTGATGAATACGCTCGAATTCCTGGAGGCGAGCTATCCGCTGGCCAGCAAGACGATCCTGTTCAAGACGAACTTCACGTTTGACGTGTCGGCCGCCGAACTGTTCGGCTGGCTGTTCGACGACGGCCGGCTCGCGGTGCTCGATCTTGGCGCCGAGCGCGATAGCCGCGCTTTGCTCGAAGCCATCGAAAAGTTCGCGGTGACGCACGTCAATTTTGTCCCTTCGATGCTGGACGTGCTCCTGGAGAGCCAGCCGGCAGGCGCCGCTTTACCGTGGGACAGGCTTCGCTACGTCTTCGCCGCGGGCGAGGCGCTCAAGCCCGACCTGGTGAATCGCTTCCATCGCCTGGTTCCCAAGGTCCGGCTCGAAAACCTGTATGGTCCGACCGAAGCCGCGATCTACGCCACCTATCATTCCCTGCCGCGCGGGACGGAGGTGGCCTGGGTCCCGATCGGCAGGCCGATTTCCAACACCGGCGCGCATATCCTTGACGAGGCGCTTCGTCCAGTTCCGGTTGGTGTGGTCGGCGAATTGTGGTTGTCCGGCGTCGGGCTTGCGACGGAATACCTGAACCGACCCGACCTGACGGCAGAGCGATTCTGCCCGAGGTCCGACTTGGGAGGCCGCCGCCTCTACCGAACCGGCGACCTCGCAAAATGGGGCGACGACGGGCTGATCTACTACCTCGGCCGCGCCGACAGGCAGGTCAAGATCCGCGGCTTCCGCGTCGAGGTCGCGGAGGTCGAGCAGAAATTGCGTGCTTGCGACGGCGTGGCCGAGGCCGCCGTCACCGTCAGAAGCGACGCGTTCGGCCAGAACAGCCTCGTCGCCTATCTCGCTTTCGACAAGGAACGTCCGACCTCGATCGAGCGGATTTCGAGCGACTTGACCGCATGGCTGCCCGGTTTCATGATTCCCGAAGTGTTTGTGCCGCTCGACCGCCTACCACGGCTTCCGAGCGGCAAGATCGACATCCAACGCTTGCCGGCACCAACCCCGACCGACGCGTCGGCGACCACGGCGCAACGTGCGGCGACCGAGCTCGAACGCAAGATCATCGCGATCGCCGAAGACCTGCTCGACCTCCGTGGCTTGACCCCCGCCAGCAATTTCTTCCACCTCGGAGGCAACTCGCTGCTGACGCTGCGTTTCATCGCGGCCCTCGACAAGGCGCTTGGGACCCGGCTGAGGGCGATGGATTTTCTCCGGCTGCCGACCATCGCCGAGATCGCTGCGCTGATCGAGCCGATGCTTCAGCGGCCATCGTCGATCAAGGATCGCATCGTCATCGTCCAGATCCCGGCGCGCCCGGTGCCGGTCGGCGACATGTCCTGCCGAGACACCTCGCCATGACAGCCGTCGGGATTCGCAAATATCCGCCGATCCCCACCGGCGACCGGACCATTCCCTGTCCGCTGACCTTTCAGCAGGAGCGGGTTCTGCATTTCTGCGAACTCGATCCCGCCAGCTCGATCTGGGACATCAACACCTGCAAACGGCTGGCCGGGCATCTCGACCTGCGGCGGCTGCGCTGGGCGGTCGACCTGTTGGCCGCCGCGCATGCCGTGCTGCGCACCCGGGTGTCACGGCGCGGCGAGCGCCCGGTGCAGACCTTCGATCAGGATCTCAAACGCGCTGTTCGGCACTTCGACGCGTCGGCGGCGGCCGGCCCCGACCGCGACACCGCACTGGCAACCCAGATCGCCGCAATCTGCCGGAATCCGATCTCGCAATGGAGACCCGACGATGCATTCTTCGAGGTCGTGCTGCTGACGCTCGGCCCGGACGATCAGGCGTTGCTGCTGCGGGTCCACCACATCATCGCGGACGCCGCCTCAGTGCTGATCCTGTGGCGAGAGCTGACGTCGATCTACAACGCGCTCACCCGCGATGCGCCGGTCGCAGCGTCGCCGATGACGCTGACTTATTTGGATTACGCGCATTGGCAGCGCCGTCATTTCGATGCGGAGCGGACCCGCGAGCAGGAGGCCTATTGGCTGGCACGGTTCGAAGGCGAACCGCCGGCCCTCGATCTGCCCACCGATGCGGCGCCGTCGCCGGCGATGTCCCTGAACGGCGGGTTGGAGATCGTCGCGATTCCGCTCCACCTGATCGAGGCGTTCCAGCGGCAGAGCTGGGAGCAGCGCGTTCTGCTGTTTTCGAGCCTGTTCGCCGCCTACCTCGTGCTCTTGCAGAAGATCTGCCAGCAGGAGGACATCACGTCCGGCGTGCTGTTCTCGGGCCGGCACTACAGCGCGGAGCTCGCCAACACCGTCGGATTCTTCGTCAACATGGTGGCGGTGCGCGCGGATGTCCGCTTCGACGACACCTTCGAACGGTTGGTGCGGGCGGTGCATGAACGGGTCGAGGAAGCCTATTTCATGCAGGACTATCCGTTCGAGCGGTTGATCCAGACGCTGGCTCCGGCCCGCGGCAATGGCCGGATGCCGTTGGTCCGAACCATGTTCAACCTGGTGCCGGACCCCGAGGACACGACGGAATTCGATGGCGTTGCGCAGGCCCGCTGGATCGATGTCGCCACCCAGACCCAAGCGGTTCAGGTCGATCTGATCTTCGACATCCATTGGGGATCGGCGGGGGCGGAGATCCGGATCGAGTACAACACTGACATTTTCGAACGCGGCACGGTCGCCCGGTTGGGGCGCCACTACATCACCTTGCTCGAGCGGCTGGCGGGTGGCTGGGACATTGGTGTCGACCGTCTCGCCGTGGTCGGCGAAGCTGAAGCGTGTCAGTTGCTCGACGGATGCAACCCGACGCCGTCGCCGTTCGCCGCGGAGAGCTGCATCCACGAGCTGTTCGAGCAGCATGCTCGTCGCCGGCCGGCGGCGATCGCGCTGGTCGATAGCATCGAGCGGATCAGCTACGGCGACGCCGACCGCACATCCAATCGGCTCGCCCGGCTGTTGCGGGCCCGCGGGGTCGGGCCGGACAGCATCGTCGCCGTCATCGGCCGCCGCTCGGTGGAGATGGTGCTCGGCGAACTCGCCGTTCTCAAAGCGGGCGGCGCCTACCTGCCGCTCGGCCGGGACAGCCCGGCCCGCCTTTGGGACGACATTCTGCGCGACGCGCGGCCGCAGGTCGTGATCATGCCGAACGACGATCGGCGCGACCTCGATCTCGACGTCCCGGTTCTGCGTCTGCGCGACGCCGAGGCTCCAGGCATCGACGATGGGCCGTTGCCGCACGTGACCGGGCCGTCGAATCTCGCTTACGTCGTCTACACCTCGGGTTCGACTGGAAAACCCAAAGGCGTCATGGTCGAGCATCGCAGCGTCGTCAATCTCGTGACCAACGTCGATTATCTCGAATTCCGCCCGGACGACCGGATGCTTCAGACCGGGGCGCCCGCCTTCGATGCGACAACGTTCGAGATCTGGGGCGCCTTGCTCAACGGGCTACCGCTCTACCAGATCGACGACGAGACCCTGCTAGACTACGTGGCGTTTGACGACGAACTCGCCCGGCACGGCATCACGATCCTGTTTCTCGTTCCGGCGCTGCTCAACCAGTTCGCGCATGCCAACCCCTCGGTGTTCCGTCCGCTGCGCTATCTCATCACCGGCGGCGACGTGGCGTCGACCCAGCACGTCGAGCGGATTCGGAGAGCCAACCCCCGGCTGACGCTGATCAACGCCTACGGCCCAAGTGAGAACACCACCTATTCGACATGTCACGTGGTCACTGGTGTCGAGCCGCGGACGATACCGATCGGCAGGCCGATCCCAAACTCGACGGCCTATGTCTTCGACCGTCACATGCTGCTGACCCCGACCGGCGTGGTCGGCGAGCTTTACGTCGGGGGCGTCGGTCTTGCGCGGGGCTATCTTCATCTTCCCGCACTCACCGCCGAGCGTTTCGTCACGAATCCTCACGTGGCGGGGGAGCGACTCTACCGCACCGGAGACTTGGTCCGTCGCCGCGCGGACGGGGTGCTGGAGTTCGTGGGCCGGGCCGACCGGCAGATCAAGATTCGGGGCTTCCGCATCGAGCCCGGCGAGATCGAGAACCGGCTTCTCGAGGACGGCCGCCTGCGCGAGGCCTGCGTCGTCCCGGCCAAGGCCGACGACGGCGGCGTCTTCCTGTGCGCCTATTACATTGCCGCCACCGATGTGGGCGCGCAGGAGTTGCGGCAGCAACTGGCAACTCGGCTTCCGGCTTATATGCTGCCATCCGCCTTTTGCCGCATCGAGATCATGCCGCTGACCGAGAACGGCAAGATCGATTACCGCGCGCTGCCCGAGCCACGGCGGTGGATGGCTGAACCGCGGTCCGTCCGCGCCCCCGAGAGCGCGGCGGAAATCGCCATTGCGAGGGTCTGGGAAGAGCTGCTCGAGACCCGGAATGTCGGCGCAACCGCGAATTTTTTCGAGATCGGAGGCCATTCCCTGAAAGCCAGCGCCCTGGCCTCGCGCCTGAGCAAGATGTTCGGACTGAAGATCACGCTCAGGAACGTGTTCGATGCGCCAACCGTGGGGGAGTTGGCGCGGCTGGTCGGCTCACTGGCGCAAATGGAGCACCGAGATGGCGTCGCCGGTTGAGCAGGGCTACTATCCCGCGTCCGCGAACCAGAGGCGGATGTATATTCTCAACCGGCTGTCGCCGGACGGCATCGCCTACAACGTGCCGGTCGCGATCCGGCTGAATGGCAAGCTCGACGCGGTCCGCCTGCAGGACGCGCTCTCGGCGCTGGTGACGCGCCATGACAGCTTGAGGACGTCGTTCGGGATCGTTGGCGAGACGATCATCCAGACGCTTCAGGCGCCGCTCCGCGTCCCGCTCGATTTCGAGAGGGCGCGCGGCAAGAGCGAGGTCGAGGCGATCAAGCGACGCTTCGTCCGGCCGTTCGATCTGCATCGGCCGCCGCTGCTGCGGGCCTGTCTGATCAGGCTGGGCTCGCTCAAGCACGTCCTCTTGCTCGATTTGCACCACATCATCTGCGACGGCGTGTCGATCGACATCCTGAGCGACGAACTGGGCCGGCTCTATGATGGCCAGACGCTGCCTCCGCTGCCCGCCGACTACAAGGACTTCGCGCTGTGGCAGCGGGAGTTCGCCGGCAGCGAGGAAGCCGAGCAGCAGCAGAACTACTGGCTCCGCCTGCTCGAGGGTGAGCGGACGGCGCTGAACCTGCCGACCGACCTCCCGCGGCCGAGCACGCAGTCGTTCGACGGCGACCGGGTGACGCTTCGTCCCAATCTGCGGCTCACCGCCGCGTTGCGCGAACTCGCGGCGGGCAACCGCGTGTCGATGTACATGTTGCTGCTCGCCGCCTACTACGTCGTACTCTCGAAATATTCGGGCCAGGACGACCTGGTGGTCGGCACGCTCGCGGCCGGACGCAACGCCGAACGGTTTCAGGGCGTCATCGGGTTGTTCGTCAATACCCTGGCGCTGCGCAGCCGGCCTCGCGGCGAGCTCGCTTTCAGCGACTATCTGCAGCAGGTCCGCGACGAGTGCCTCGACGCATTCGAGAACCAGGACAGTCAGTTCGAAGATCTGGTCGATCGCATCGCGCCGCTGCGCGATCTCGGCCGCGGCCCGCTGTTCGACACGATGTTCACCGCGCTGTCGTCGAATGCAACGCCGACGGTTTATGGCGGCATCGAATTCAGCCCTTACGAACTCGACTACGCGATCGCCAAGTTCGACCTCACCTTGACCGTTATCGAGCAACAGCACGGCGAGCTGGAATTCGACTTCGAGTATTGCACCGACCTGTTCCGCCGCGACACGATCGAACGCCTGTCCGCCCATTACGTCACGGCACTCGAGGCTGTTGTGGCCGACCCCGCGATCCGGCTGCGCGACATCGACGTGTCGGGCGTCGACGAAAGGCGGGCCGTTGTCACGGATTTGCCGCAGCCGACGGATGCGGCGCAGAGCGTGGTAGAGCTGTTCGAGATCCAGGCTCGCACAAATCCGGCAGCGCCTGCGATCGCGTGCGACGGCAAGGCGATCGACTACGCGACCCTCGACCGCCTCTCGAGCACGATCGCGGCGCGGCTGCAGGCGGCCGGAGCGGGACCGGGGGCGATCGTCGGCCTGGTCGCCGCGCCGTCGATCGAGGCGGTCGCGGCGATCCTCGGTATCCTCAAGCTCGGCGCCGCATTCCTTCCGATTGACCCGAGCACGCCGGCAGACCGTTTCCGGACGATCGCGGCGGGGTCGGGGATGGCGGTGGTGCTGCTGCCGACCGACGCCGACCCGCTCGCGGGCCTCGGGCCGGTGGATCTCGCCCTCGACCGCGCCGCCGGCGACGTGGAGGGTGGGCTACCCGACCGCGCAGCGGTGACCGGCGGCGACCTCGCTTACGTGATCTACACCTCCGGCTCGACCGGGTTGCCCAAGGGCGTGATGATCTCGCACCGCGCGCTCGCCAATTACGTCAGCTGGGCGGTGCGGACCTATATCGGCGATTCGCCCGCCGCCTTCGCGCTGCATTCGCCGCTTTCGGTCGATCTCACCATTACATCTGCTTTCGCGCCGCTGGTCTCGGGAAATCGGCTCGTCGTTTACCGGAACGACGACGCCATGGGATTGATGCGGGATATTCTTCGCGACGATCAGGTCGAGGTGCTCAAGCTGACGCCGACGCATCTGGCGTTGCTCGCCGAGGCGATGCACGAGGGTGCTCCCGCCAACCGCCGGCTGCGCGCGTTGATCGTCGGCGGTGAAGATTTCAAGACCGGCCTGGCGAGGAAAGTCGACAACGGCTTCGACGGCCGTGTCGAACTCTACAACGAGTACGGGCCGACCGAGGCGACGGTCGGCTGCATGATCTACAAATTCGACCCCGCGGTGGACAAGGCGGCGTCGGTGCCGATCGGAACGGCGATCGACAACGTCGCGGTCCTGGTGCTCGACCGCTACGGGCTGCCGGTGCCGAGGGGAGCGATCGGCGAATTGCATATCGCCGGGGCCTGCCTGGCCGACGGCTACCTGAACAATCCCGACATGACGGCCGAGCGGTTTGTCATGCAGCGCCTCGGCGGTCACGAGATCCGCCTCTACAAGACCGGCGATCTCGCGCGCATGCTGCCAAGCGGTGCGCTGGATTTCCTCGGGCGCAACGACGATCAGGTCAAGCTGCGCGGCTTCCGGATCGAACTCGGAGAGATCGAGACGGCGTTGCTGCGCTGCCCCGGGGTGATCGATGCAGTGGTGGCGCCGCGGACCGACGCGGCCGGCGATTCCTATCTGTGCGCCTATGTCGTCGCGGCCGGCGCGATCGAGACCGCCGACCTCCGTCGCCTTCTGGCGCAGCGCCTTCCGGCGCACATGGTTCCGTCGCGCGTGGTTATCGTCGATCGCCTTCCGATCGGGCGCAGTGGCAAGGTCGACCGGACAGCGCTGCCCGACCCGGGCGAGCCGACCGGGAGCCCAGGCTCGGCCGCACCCCGCTCCGCGGTGGAATGCGCGATTGCTGTCATTTGGGAGCAGGTGCTGGGCGTTCAGCGGATCGGCCTCGACGATGACTTCTTCGATCTCGGCGGGCAATCACTGAAGGCGACCCTGATGATTGCCCGCGTCAACCGCGAGCTGCACGCCGGTGTCACGTTGCGCGACGCCTTCGTGCGCCGGACCATCCGCGGCCTCGCCGGCCTGGTCGATGAAACCAGGGAGGACCCGTGCGCAGAGATAGCAGCCGTCGCTCCCCGGGATTATTACCCGGTCTCGGCGGCGCAGAAGCGGCTGTTCATCATCCATCAACTCGCGCCACAGGATGTTCAGTACAACGTCCCGTTCGCATTGAACGTGACCGGGCAGTTCGATCGTGCGCGCTGGCTCGGCGCCTTCCGCGCGCTGCTGGCGCGGCACGAGTCGCTGCGGACCTCGTTCCTGCTGGTCGACGACCAGATCGTTCAGAAGGTGCATGCCGAGGTCGATTTTGCCTTCGAAGGCCGAGCTTCCGGCGCTTCCGCATCGCTTGCGCAGGCGATCGAGGGGTATGTCCTTCCGTTCGACCTCGACCGGGCGCCGCTGCTCCGAGCTACCATACTGAACGCCGGCCCGGTCGAGCACACGATTCTCGTCGATCTCCACCACATCGTCGCCGACGGGCTTTCGATCGACATCATCATCGACGATCTGCGCGCGCTCTACGAAGGCCGGACGCTGGAGGGCGTGGCTGTCCAGTACAGGGACTACGCCGCCTGGCAGCATGTCCATTCCGCGAGCGCGGAGGTGCGGAGCCAGGAGGCGTATTGGAGAGCGGTGTTCGAGGGGGGAGCGCCGGCCCTCACGCTTCCAACTGACTTTCCGCGCGGGGCCATCCGCTCGTTCGATGGGGACCTCATGAGCTTCACGGTCGATGCGGCGCTCGCCGAACGGCTGCGCGCGATCGGTCGGGCCACCGGCGCGACCCTGTTCATGACACTGCTGGCCGCCTACACGGTCCTGCTGTCGAAGTATACCGGCCAGGAGGACATCGTCGTCGGCATTCCGGTGGCGGGGCGGAGGATGGCCTCGCTGCAGCGAGTGGTCGGAATGTTCGTCAACACGTTGGCGACGCGGAACCGGCCGCGCGGCGAGCTTCGCTTCGTCGACTATCTCGATACTGTGCAGGCGCACGCGCTGGATGCCTACGACAACCAGGACTACCAGTTCGAAGAGTTGGTGGACAGGCTCGAGATCGAACGCGACCTCGGCCGGAATCCGCTGTTCGACACGGTGTTTGCGACGCTCGAGGGCGGACGCAGGGCGTTCCAGGCCGATGGCGTCACCGTTCGCATCGAGAACGTGCCCTGGAAGATCTCGAAGTTCGACCTGACCCTGCTGGCCGAAGAGCGCGAGGATTCCATCGTCTTCGAACTCGAGTACTGCACCGGCCTGTTCCGGCGCAACACCATCGAGCGCATGGCGAACCACTTCGTGCATCTGCTGGAGCAGATCGCATCCGACCCGGCGCGGCTGCTCCGCGATCTCGATCCGCTGACTGAGCAGGAGCGCCGGCAAGTCCTGGTGGAGTTCAATCGCTCCGAGGCCAATTATCCGGCAGGCCGGACCGTTCACGAACTCATCGAGGACCAGGCGGAACGGACGCCGGAAGCGCCGGCGGTCGTGTTCGGCACGCAGACGCTCTCTTACGGCGAATTGAACCGACGCGCCAACATGCTGGCGCGGCTGCTGGTTCGCAACGGCATCGCCGTCGAGGACATGGTCGGCATCGTGGCGGAGCCGTCGCTGGAGATGATGATCGGCATCCTGTCGATTCTCAAAGCCGGTGCGGCCTATCTGCCGATCGACGCCGACTGCCCCGCCGATCGCGCCGCGATGATGCTTGAGGATAGCAAGGCCAAGATGGTTGTTTTCGCCGGCGTCGAGCCGTGGGGCGAGGTGGGGCGGCCGTCGCTCGACCTCAGCCAACCGACGCTCTACCGAGGCGATGAGGCCAATCTCGGGGTCACCGCATCGAGCCGAAACCTCGCCTATGTCATCTACACCTCCGGAACCACCGGGGCGCCGAAAGGCGTCATGGTCGAGCATTCCGCGGTCAACAACCTGTGCGCCTGGCACATTCGCAGCTTCGCGCTGTCCAACGCCGACCGGACCACCAAATACGCCCGCTTCAGTTTCGATGCGTCGGTGTGGGAGATCCTTCCTTCGCTGCAGGCTGGCGCCGCGCTGCATATTGTCCCGCAGGAGATCCGGCTCGACCTCGCCCGGCTGGCCCGCTATTTCGACGACGCCGGCATCACCGTCAGCTTTCTGCCGACGCAGATCTGCGAACTCTTCGTGCAGTTCGACAATCGGTCGCTGCGGCTCCTGCTGACCGGCGGCGACCGCCTGCGCCGCGGCGGCCGCGGCCGCTACCAGCTCGTCAACAACTACGGGCCGACCGAGAGCACCGTGGTGGCGACCAGCGGCCCGGTCGTCGCGGCCGACGGACCGATCTCGATCGGCAAGCCGATCGCAAATATCCGCGTCTATCTGGTCGACAAGGCCGACAGGCCGGTCCCGATCGGCGTTCCGGGCGAATTATGCATCGCCGGAGCGGGGCTCGCACGCGGTTACCTCGGCGATGCCGTGCGGACTGCCGAGAAGTTCGTCGCCAACCCGTTCGAGCCGGGAGAGCGGCTCTATCGGACTGGGGATGTGGCGCGGTGGCGGCCGGATGGATCGATCGACTATCTCGGACGCACCGACGGCCAGGTGAAGATTCGCGGCTGCCGCATCGAGCCGCGCGAGGTCGAAACGGCGATCCTCGCCCATGAGGCGGTGAGGGATGCCGTCGTCGTCGCCCGCGAAGATCGCAAGGGCGACAAGCAGCTCTCCGCCTATATCGCATGGCGCGACGCCGCGCGCCTGACCGATCTGCGGGCCTCTCTCGGCCAGCGGCTTCCTAACTACATGCTGCCGGCGTTCTTCGTGACGCTGGACGAAATCCCGCTGAATGCACGCGGCAAGGTCGATCTGGCGGCGCTGCCGCCCGCAGACGGCGAAGCCCCGACCACCGGCGAGGCTCCCCGCACTTCCGCCGAATCTTGGCTGGCCGCGATCTGGCAGCAGGTTCTGGACCGGCAGCATGTCGGCATTCACGACAATTTCTTCGCGATCGGCGGCGATTCGCTGCGCGCCACCATCATGATCGCCAAGGCCAACAAGGCGTTCGGCACCGCCGTCGCGCTCGGCGCGGTGTTCGACCGGCCGACCATCGCCAGATTGGCAGAGGACTTCGCTGCGGGGTCGGAGAGCGCGGCGCCGAGCTTGGTGCCGGTGGAGAACCGCCTGCACTACGCCGCGACGCCGACTCAGGGGCTGCTCTACGCGGTCTGCACGGCCCGCGGCGGCGTCGAATACAACCTTCCGATGGCGTTCGAGATCGGCGGCGACCTCGACATTCCGCGGCTCGAAGGCGCGTTCCGCGAGGTCATCGACCGGCATGAAGCGCTGCGCACCGGGTTCTTGAGCGTGGACGGCGGTGCCGTTCAATACGTCGTTCCGAAGGTGGATTTCTCGATCGCCCGTCTGCCGAGGTGCGGCGACGCGGAGATCGGGGAGGTCACGCGCGACTTCATCCGGCCGTTCCAGCTGTCGGCGCCGCCGCTGATCCGGGCGGCGGTGGTCCCGCGCGATCCCGGCCGCCATGTTCTCCTCATCGACATGCACCACCTGGTCAGCGACGGCACCTCGATGGGGCTGCTGTTCAAGGAGATCGCGGCGCTCTATGCCGGTTCACGTCCGCCGCGCCCCGGCATCACTTACAAGGACTTCGCGGAGTGGCTTCAAGGCCATTTACGCAGCGACCGGATGCGCGCCCACGAGGCCTATTGGCGCCAGGTCCTCGATTCGCCTCCCGACACGATCCGGCTCGAGTCGGATTTTCCGCGCAAGGAGGCATTTGCATTCGCTGGAAGCCGGATCAATTGTACCGCCGACGCGGCGCTGCACGACGGCCTCAAGGCGCTTTGCACGCGCCAGGGCGTCACGCTCTATATGCTGCTGCTCGCCGCCTATAATGTGCTGCTCTCCAAATACAGCGGCCGTGAGGACATCATCATCGGCGTGCCGACGGTCGGCCGCTATCTCGCCGACGTTCACGACGTGGTCGGGATGTTCGTCAGCACACACGTTATCCGCAGCCTGCCGCGCGCCGAGCGGCGCTTCGACGAATTCCTTCAGGAGGTCAAGGCCGGGGTGCGCCGTGCCGTCGAGCACCAAGAGTATCAGCTCTGGGACATCATGGTGCAGCACAACGTCGCCACCGGGAAATTGCTGTTCAGCGCCGTCTTCGTCGTTCAGGATCAAGCCTTCACCAGCATGGAGATTCCGGGCCTCGAGATCGAAGAGATCGACCCGCATTACAACGTCGCGAAGTTCGACCTGACGATGGGTGCCGTCGAGCGGCCGGGGCGCCTCGATATCGAGATCGAATACAACACGGATCTGTTCCGCCGCAGCACTGCGGCGCGGATTGTCGGCCAATATCTGCACATTCTCGACCAGATCGTCGCGGACCCCGGCCGGATGCTGAGGCAGATCGAAATCGTGACGCCGGCCGAAAAGTCGGCCTTGCTATTCGGCGTCCGGGACACCGCTCCGGTCGGCGACGACGACGACGCTTGGACGGCGGCGACCGTGGTCACCCTGTTCAAGCGGCGGGTCCGCGCCGCTCCGGATCGCGTCGCCGTGGCCGTTGACGGCATCACCGTGACCTACCGCACCCTCCACCAACGGACGCAGCAGCTCGGGCGGCGGCTGGCGGCGGAAGGTGTCGGGCCGGGAATGATCGTGGCGCTCCTCGCTGCTCCCTCAGTAGAGATGATCTCCGCCGTCCTTGCGATCTGGGCGACCGGCGCGGCCTGCGTTCCGCTCGCAACCGACGATCCGCCGCGGCGGGTCGCGGCCCGACTCGCCGAGACTGCTGCGGCGCTGTTGGTCTGCGACCGCGATTCCAAGCCGGACGAGCTCGGCATCTCGGCGCTCCTGCTCGACGGCGCGACCGAACCGGAAACGGTCGCGGCTCTTCCCGATGGTCCGGCTGATCCGAAGGCGCTTGCCGTCGTCGGCGTCGCGACCGACCGCAGCGGAATTCGGAAGCACGTCATGATCGAGCACCGATCATTGCTCGACCGCGCCCGATGGTTCATCGACAGGTTCGCGATCGTCGAGGCTGATCGCACTGTGATGTGCGGCGACCTGAGCTCGGGTGCCGCCTTGCTCACGCTGATCTCGACGTTGTGCGCCGGCGCCTCGGTCTGGATCGCACCGGAGGAAGCGCGCCAGTCTGCCACGACGCTGGTGAAGGGGGTGAGCGACAAAGGCGTGACGGTCGGCTGGCTGCCGGCGACGCTGTGCGAACGGCTCGCCGGGACCGCGGGGCTGCCGTTGCGGACGCTGATTGCGACCGGCGGCGCCATCACCCCTCTGCGGCGCGGCAATTACGAACTCGTCACCTGCTTCGGCCTGCCGGAGCACACCGAGGTAACGACGTGCAAGCCGGTGACGGCCGAGACGGCCGGAAGCCTTGTCGGCACTCCGATCATCGGTTCGGAGACCTATATCCTCGGTCACGACGACAGCCTTCTGCCGATTGGGGTAACCGGCGAACTTTGTCTCGGCGGGGCCGGCCTCGCGCGGGGGTATCTCGGCGAGGAGCCATCGATCTCGCATGGTTTCACACCAAACCCGCACGTCCCCGACGGTCGCATCTTCCGCTCCGGTCTTCGCGCAAAACGGCTTGCGGACGGCGGCATCGAACTGATCGACTGCGGCGGCGATGTGGAGATCGACGGCCATCGGGTCCATCTGGCCGAGATTGAACATTGCTTGCGCGAGCATGCAAACATCGCGGACGCGGCCATCGTGCGGGGCGCTGCGGATCGGCTCCAGCCGAAGCTGTGCGCGCTCGTCGTCACCACCGGCGTGCTGCCGGAATCGGCCTCGGCATTGGTCCGCGACCTGAAGCGACATCTCGCCGAGTGGCTGCCGCGGTACATGATCCCGGAGGCATACGTCCAGGTCGCCACCATCCCGCGCGACGAGACGGATCGGGTCGCAGTCGAGGCTCTGCCGATACCGGCAAAGCAATCGCCGCCGGTACCGACGGCAGATGCTGCGGACCCGAGCCTCGTTCCCGCGATCCGGACCATCGTCGAAGAGCTTGTCGGCGTGCCCGCGGTCGACCCCGCGGCCGACCTGCGCAACGCCGGCCTGACCTCGCTTGCGGCGATGACGCTGCAGTCGCGCCTCACGGCCCGGTTCGGTGTTGCCCCGAACCTGTGCCGATGGCTGCAGGCGCCGTCGATCGCGAACCTTTCCCACCATCTCTCGGAGGCTTTGCGCGGCGAACGCCAGGCCATCACGCCAACAGGGGAAACGCCGCCGCCATGATGCGACACGATTCCATCGCCGCCGCGATCCAGGATGTGCTCGACCTGCACCGCGATCGCCTCGCGCTCCTCGCCGGCATCGATCGGCCGAAGATCGGTTATCTGTCGATTCAGACCCCCGAGGAAATCCTGCTGGCCGCGGGCGCGATCCCGTTCCGGCTGACCGGCGAGTACAGCACCGAAACCGACGGGGCGAGCGTGCATCTTGGCAGCAACTACTGCTCCTACGTGCTGAGCTGTTTCGGCGAGGGACTCGCCGGCTTGTACAGCTTCGCGGACGCGGTCGTGTTCGTCGATGCCTGCGATATGCGCAAGCGGCTGTGGGAGACCTGGGCTCGGACCGTTCCCGGTTGTGAAAGCTGGTTCCTCGAACTTCCCAACGACGCGAGCCCATTGTCGAAATCGTTCTTCGCCGGTCAGCTCCGCAAGCTGATCAGCCGGCTGGAGCAGCGCTACGGCCGGCCGATCGGCGAGGGCGCGCTGCGTGACGGCATCGCGCGGTGCAACCGCACACGCGAGCTGATGCAGCGGCTGCACGACGGCAACAAGCGTGGCGGCCCGCTGCTGACGGGACAGCAGTCGATCGACCTCGTGAAGGCAGCAACAACGGGTTTGAAGGACGAGTTCAACGATCGCCTGGCGGCGCTGCTCGACTCCGCCGCTTCGCAGCAACCCCGGGCCGGCCGGCAGCGACACCGGGTATTGATTTGCGGCAGCTATTTCGATCAGCCGGCGATCGTGGAGGTCATCGAGGCCACCGGCGCCGACATCGTCTGCGGGGATATCAGCAATGGGGTCAAGTATTTCGAAGGACAGATCGATGCCGACGCGGAGCCGGTGGCGGCCATCGCGGACTACTATCTCGAAAAGCACACCAGCGCGCGTTGCATCGATACCGACATTCGGGTGCGGCACCTGTTCGACCTAGTGCGGGACTATCGCGTGGAATCGGTGATCTACTTCGCCCTGAAATTTTGCGACACCAACCTGCACGACTACCCTTACATCAAGGAAAAATTGCGCGAGATCCCCGTTCTGTTCATTGAAGGCGAGCACAACGGCAGCAATATCGCCAGTATCAAGACGCGTATCGAGACGTTCCTGGAGCCGCGATTTTTCTGAGGAGGCGAGATGGACCCGGACAACATCGCGCAGCAGCGCGCTACTCAATACGAGAACATGCTGCGTCTGATCGGACGCCAGCGGGCGCCATCGGAAGAGGCCGCGCCGGCCCTCGCCGCGACCCGGATGCGGTCGGTCATGAACTGCGACCGGATCGCCGAGGCGTATAGGGCCGATGCGAAGGTCGCTTATGTTTCCGAGCAATTCCCGACCGAGATCGTCTTCGCCGCGGGTGCTCTGCCGTGGAACATCGAGTCGATGTCGAACATGCTGGCCCAGTCGCTCGACATCGACCAGGTGTTTCTGCTCACCCAGGAGCGCGAGCTGTCCCGCGACATCTGCTCGTTCCTTCGGGGGCCGTTCGGGATGATGCTCGCCGAATGCTATCCGCGGCCGAATTTCGTGCTCACCAACGACCAGCCCTGCGAGGGGCTTCTCAAGACCATTTTTATGTCCGGCAAGCGCTACGGGGTGCCGACCTTCGCGCTGCACACGCCAAATCTGCTGGATCAGGATGCGCTCGACTATCTCGTCCAGCAGATCGAAATCATGCTGACCCGGATCGCCGGGGTGTTTCAGTCCGATCCCGATCCCGAGTGCCTGCGCAGCAGCATCGTGAATTCGAATCGCGCCCGTGAGTACTACCGCAAAGCGGCTCTGCTGCTCGAACGCCACGCCTTGCCCGGCGTGGCGCGCGAGCTTCTGGAGATATTCGGAATGAACTATTTCGGCGCGCCAGAGAACATCGATCTCTGCAAGACCTTGTACGAGGAGGCGGTGGTGCTGGCCGAGACCACGGCGCCGAAGCGCCCGCGTGTGATGTGGATCGGCCAGACCCCGGGTGAATCCGACGAGCTGCTTCGGCATCTCGGCCGGTCCGTCGACGTGCTGTACTGGGCGCCGCTGTGGGAAGCGAACCTGATGGCGCTCGACGAAGAGCAGCCGCTGCGAAGCATCGCCGAGCGCGCGATCCGCTATCACTGGAACGCGGAAAGAATGGAATGCGACCTCGACCACATCACCGACGCCTACCAGGTCGAGGGATACATCATCGCCAACACCTGGGGGTGCCGAAACATGATGGCCATCGGTCCGACGTTCCGATCTCTGGCGGCGCGCAAGCGAATCAAGAACCTGACGATCAGCATCGATCCCGTCGATCGCAACAATTACGCCTTCCCCCATATTAAGAACCGCGTCGATGCGTTTCTGGAAACATTGCAGTGAATGAGAGAACGCGATGATTACGCTCGGTATTGATATCGGTTCGCTGTCGACCAAGTCGGTCCTGATGGAGAACGACGAGGTGGTGGCATTCGACGTGGTCCTGACCGGAGGCACCAACCGCAAAGCCGCTGAGACGACGTTTGAGAACGTCCTCACGGCGTCCGGGTTAAGGCGAGGCGACGTCAAGTTCGTCGTTTCGACGGGGTACGGGCGGGAGAATCTGCCGTTCGCCGACAAGCACGTTTCGGAGATCACCTGCCACGGAATCGGCATGCATCTCAGGAACCCGGACATCCGGACTATTCTTGAGATCGGCGGCCAGGACAGCAAGGCAATCCGCATCGACGACGGCGGGCGCGTCGAACAGTTCGTTATGAACGACAAATGCGCCGCCGGCTGCGGACGCTTTCTCGAGGTGACTGCGCGCGCGATGGGCATCGGACTCTCCGAGCTCGGCGAAGCCTCGGCGCTGGCGCGCAACCCGCTTCGGATCAGCAGCACCTGCGCGGTATTTGCCGAAACCGAAATCGTTTCCCTCGTCGCCGTCGGAACGCCGGTGCCTGACATCGTCCGGGCCGTTCACGACTCGATCGCCCAGCGCGCGGTCGTGCTGCTGCGCCAGGTCGGAATCAGCGGGCCGGTCGGGATGAGCGGTGGCGTGGCGCTCAACAGCGGCGTGGTCCGCGCCCTCGAAGATAAACTGCAGACCAGCATCTACATCGTCGACAATCCGCAGGTGCGAGGCGCGATTGGTGCCGCCTACATCGCCCAGAGACTGGCCTGAGGCGGTTCTGCAAAATCGGGGCCGACCGTCCGATCGAAGATCGAGATGAAATGGAAACGGAGAGCATGATCCGGCGAACCAAACACCGATCCGCGAATAAGGCCATGCTGAAGCGGCGGGGGCGGAGCGGGGGGATGGCTCGGAGAAACTTTGCCACGCTTTGGTTGGCGCGACGGCGAAGCGACGGCTTGTTCGGGGGGCGACCATGACGGCTGTGACGATGTCCGGTTCGACAGAGCCGACCCACTATCACGCGATCGGCCGCAGCAACCTTCCCGAACTGCCCGAGTGGCAGAGACTCGACGCGCAGCTTCGTCACGAGATCGACATCGTGGCGCGGGTGCTGCCGTTCCGGACCAACCGCTACGTGGTGGAGAACCTGATCGATTGGTCGCGGGTGCCGGACGATCCGATCTTTCAGCTGGTGTTTCCTCAGCGTGGCATGCTGTCGGAGGCTGATTTCGACGACGTTCGAACCCTGGTGGAAAGCGCCGACGATACCGAGGTGATGGCGCGTGCGGTCGAGCGAATTCGTCGCCGCCTCAACCCGCATCCCGCCGGCCAGCTCACCCACAACACGGCGACGCTCGCCGGCCGTCCGCTCCCGGGCGTGCAGCACAAATATCGCGAGACCGTGGTGTTCTTTCCGGCCCAGGGGCAGACCTGCCACGCCTACTGCACCTATTGTTTCCGCTGGGCGCAGTTTGTCGGCGTGCAAGGGATGCGGATCGAAGCGAGGAGCACCTCCGACCTCGTCGCCTATCTCCGGGTGCACCCGAAAGTCACCGACGTCCTGATCACCGGAGGCGATCCGATGATCATGGCAACTCGAACGCTCCGGCGCTACATTGAACCGCTGTTGGCTCCCGAGCTGGCGCACATCCAGAACATCCGGATTGGCACCAAATCGGTCGCCTATTGGCCGCACAGGTTCGTGTCGGATGCCGACGCCGACGATTGCCTCAGACTGTTCGAGCAGGTTGCTGCGGCAAACCACCATCTCGCCATCATGGGGCACTACACTCATCCGGTCGAACTCCAGTCGCCGCTCGCCCGCGAGGCGATCCGGCGCATCCGCGACACCGGCGCCCAGATCAGAATGCAGGCGCCGCTGATCCGTCACGTCAACGATGCCCCCGAGCTGTGGTCGGAGCTATGGCGCACCGGCGTGCGGCTCGGACTGATCCCCTATTACATGTTCATCGAGCGAGACACCGGCCCTCGCGACTATTTCTCCGTGCCGCTGGTCCGCGCCCACGAGATCTTCCGGCGTGCCGCCGCGAACGTCTCCGGCCTCGCGCGCGCGGCGCAAGGGCCGACGATGTCCGTGCTTCCCGGAAAGATTAGAATCCTGGGCGTCGTCGCACGCAGCGAGTTGGTGGATCGTCAGGAGCCCGCGGTGTTGCGCAACGGCGGCGCCGGCGCGCCATCGGCCGATCCGCAGGAGCAGATTCTGGTCTGCGACTTCCTTCAGGCACGGGACGCGCGGTTGAACCAGATGGTGTTCTTTGCCGCCTTCGATCCCGGCGCAACCTGGCTCGACCAGATGCGGCCGGCATTCGGCGGCGAGCGATTTGCCTTCGAGCTGGCCGCTGACCGCGATCGAACAGCTCCGCTGCACGCGTTCAGCGAATGCCTGCTGGACTGATGCCGCACAAAGGACGACGAGCCGCAGTCCGGGATCGTGAGCACGCTGAATAGAGTGTTGCGCTGACCAATTGAGCCCGCCGCTCTCCTCTTAAGGTCAGGGCATTCCCGCGGATCCGAAGATGAATCAGATGGTGCTGACGCTGGAACGTAAGCGTGGCGTTGAGGCCCTTGAGAATTTTTGTACTCGATCCTGAGAGCACCGCTAGAAGAGTCATCTTCTGCAAGGGTGCTCACAATGGACGATCATTCGGACGACATAAGACGACCGTTGTCACCGCGTATCGAAGTGTACGCAGGCGCAGGTCGAAAGCGCTGGCCGGACGATTTGAAGGCACAGATTGCCGCGGAAAGCCTTGAGCCGGGGGCGATTGTCACAGATGTCGCGCGTCGCCATGGGTGCCGACCCCAGCAGGTGCACGACTGGCGCCGCCGGGCGCGTTTGGGCCAGTTAGTGCTGCCGGCTTCGGCGGACACGCTATCGTTCGTGCCGGTGGTATCGGAATCGGCGCTACCGGCAGCCGCAGAGCCCACCGGGTCGCCGGAAGCAGCCGTTGTGACGGTTGAACTCCAGGGGGCGCGAGTGGAGGTGCGAGGGACGCCTGGCCTTGCTGTGTTGAGTGATGTGTTCTTGGCGCTTCGACGGATACGTTCATGCTGATGCCGCCCGCGAGCCTCATGATTTACGTGGCGACGCAACCTGTGGACTTCAGAAATTATGCGGAGCCCACGATTATGCGGAGTGTGCGGCGGGAAGTTGGTTCCCGCCGCGGTCTTCTCGCCTATTTCAC
>NZ_JCAMOP010000066.1:0-30195 GCF_059512345.1 Bradyrhizobium sp. Unk1 | reverse complement strand
TGCCGCCATAAAGCTTTGGAGGGACGCTTTCGGCCAAGGGGGCGAGCTGGGCGATGCGCATCGGCGCCTAATCCCCCAACGCGCATCGCAGCGCCAGCACGACGGTCGCCGAAATGAGAGACGAGATGGCCAGCAGGGTCCAACTGGGTCTTGTGCTTCCGCGAGCCATCCGCGCGACGAACATCATCATGCGCGTCAGCATTCGTCCGCGGGAAGCCGGTGCAGATAGGCAAGTCCGAAGCCTGCGAGTTCTTCGGAATCGCTTACTCGCTCTTCCCCTCTCCGTTGTAGGTGACGCTCGAGCAGGCAGCGGCGGCTGTCTGATGCATCAACGCCGGGACGCGTCGCCCTGAAGATCGACCACGCCGTGTCTGCGGCCCTTCTGACCGTAACCTCGTCCACCATTCTCACGCTCCGGCGACTCGGATCCAATCACTGGCAACTCAACTTGCCCCGTAAAGTTTCCAGTTTTTCCCGAACGTTCAGGCTCCCTTCGGGCGGGTCATCCGCGCGCTGGTGCGCAGAAGCGCGACATGGCCATTCTGGCGACCAACGGCCGGGATTGGGCCGACCGCACCAAGCGGCTGGCTGCGCGCGTGGCGGACCTCGACATCTTTTCGCAAGGCCTCGTAGAGCTGCATTTTGAGAGCACGCTGCCACGCATGCGGGATCGGAGCAATCCTACGTCCAGCCAGCGCGCAAGTGGGACTGCAAACCATAAGCGGAAGAGGTCCGCTGGCGCGGAGGTTTGAGTGACGTTCAGAGCGCGTCGGGCGTCTTCAATACGTGCCTTACCTGCTCCTCTTTGAGCTGGCGTTCTGCCTCATGCCAAAATTCATCCATCTGTCCGTCGGGCTTGCCGGCCCCCTCCCATAGCTTGTAGGCGCGTGCGCGGATATCGTCCTTGTAGACTTGGGTCATGTGGACCTCCCGACAAAGCACGGCTTCGCCTTGGGGGGCTTCAGGGGATAGTGGCAAGGGCAGTGCAGGCCAGCGATCGGCGGGAAAACTGGACCGCCAATTCAAGCCGTCCGCGCGCCCGCGGTTCCGGATCGTCTCAACTGCATTTTGATCGCGGAGCACGCACCGTTCAGGCCCCTCCGCCCGCGTCTCATTTATACCGTTTGGTTCGCATGAAGCGCCGCTTTTGCCAGCCTGTTCGCTCTCTGCTCGCAGCCAAAACTCCAGATCGCGCCCGTCCGGCCGACCGGATTCGCGCCAGAGCTCAAAGGCGCGATGGCTGGTCTGCTCGCGCAGAGCGGTAGCTTCCAATTCGTCGAGCCGGTTCCTGATGCTCTTGGCAAATCGCTGGAGTCGCTCCACGGTGGCGGCGTCGCAGATCAATGGGATCGCGCGATCGGCCAGCTCGAGCTGATGTTGCAACTTCTGAAGCTCGTCTCGGTACTCCATGACGTCACTCCGGCTCGCTTACCCGCGTCTAAGTAGGAAGCCGCCTGACTGTCAATTTGGACAACTTGCACTGCTGCAGTCTTCGATGACCGAGTCAGGAGAGATTCAGATCCCGTACCACGGCCGCAACATTCCTTTGCGCCTCTTCTCCAAGCGGTTGGATCGGCAATTGCGGGACTGCTTTCGCAAATCCGAGCCCGTTGAACATCGAATATACGACTCGGAGGCTGGTGAAGCGTCGGAACAGGTCCCAAATCGGTTGAAGCTAGTTGTTCAGGCGTCGGGCCGTCGCGGCATCACCGCGCTGGGCGGCTCGCACGATGGCCAGGCACGGTTTAGGAAATATACCGCCAAGAACGCTGTACCATGTCTCTCCACCGGCCAAGAGCGCGTCCGTGCAGTGCCAGTCAACGCTATAACCAAGGGATAGGTGCTCTCCCACAACATCGCGCAGACTGCGAATGTGATCGGTCACGCCGTCTTTGTCCGGAGCCGGACTCTTGACGGCGACGACGCCCTCGATCCGGCTAAGCCGACCGATCGGCCCAGGCGTGAACCGAAAATGCGTCGTGCCCGGGTTGTCGTGATGCATAGCGGCAGCTTTCCCAGTCGCGCCACCGTCTCAAAATGCGTGAAGACTTCGTCGTCCATGAGAGGTGTGTATGAAACCGCTGCGAGCAGGCCAGCGGTGGCGCCGGCAAGTCGGGCGTCTTGCGCCAGTTTTACCGCCTCGTCCGTCCGCAGCGCGCCGATGCCGACCAACAAAGGCGCGCGCTCCTCCACTTTCCGCGTGGCTATTTCGATCGCCCGCCGACGTTCCTCGCGCGTGAAAAAGACGTAGGATCCTGTGCTTCCAAGAAGTCCGATCGAGTCTACGTCCGCCGCGATCAAACGACCCAGCAGACTTTCGAGCGCGCTTTCGTCGATGCTGCCGTTTTGGTTAGCCAGTACCGGTTGAGCGCATGGTTGCTGCCTCAATTTCGCGAGGGCACCAAGACCGAGAGACTTAAGAGCGTGCTTGCAATGTTTAGTATATAGTGTTTCACTAAACAAATCGAGCTTGGCTGAATCCCTAAGAATCCAGGCAGGCGCGAGGAAACGTCCGTTTAGTCGTTCAGCCCGTGAAGGACTGTATCGCTCTGCTCGAAGCATTCGAGCGGGTTGGAGAGTCGCGCCATGTCGATGGCCGGCCCCACTGGGAGGGAAAGCGTTATGAAACAGACAGTAAAGGCGCTTCTTACTACGTTCGGAGTTCTCGCATCCGCGCTCGGTGTCGGAGTGGGGACTACTCCTGCGCATGCGCAGGCCAAGACCATCACGCTGTGCTGGGCCGCGTGGGATCCTGCCAACGCCCTGGTCGAACTGTCGAAGGATTTCACCGCCAAGACCGGCGTCGGCATGAAGTTCGAGTTCGTGCCGTGGACCAACTATGCCGACCGCTTCCTGAACGAGCTCAATTCGCATGGCTCGCTGTGCGATCTCATCATCGGGGATTCGCAATGGATCGGGGGCGCCGCCGAGAACGGTCAGTACGTCAAGCTCAACGATTTCTTCACAAAGGAAGGAATCAGCATGGACGACTACATGCCGGCGACAGTGGTCGGCTATTCCGAGTGGCCGAAGAACAGCCCGAACTATTGGGCGCTGCCCGCCATGGGTGACGCGGTGGGCTGGACCTATCGCAAAGACTGGTTTGCGCGGCCTGAGATCCAGGCGGATTTCAAGGCCAAGTACGGCCGCGATCTCGCCGTGCCGAAGACGCTCGATGAACTGCGCGACATCGCAAAATTCTTCCAGGGCCGCGAGATCGACGGCAAGAAGGTCTATGGCGCTTCGATCTATACCGAGCGGGGCTCGGAAGGCATCACCATGGGCGTGTCGAACTACCTCTATGATTACGGCTTCCAGTATCAGGATCCGAAGAAGCCGTATTCAATGGACGGGTTCGTCAACTCGCCCGGCGCCGTGAAGGGGCTCGAGGCCTACAAGGAGCTCTACAAGTGCTGTACGCCCCCCGGCGCATCCAACTCCTACATGTCCGAAGGGCTTGATGCGTTCAAGTCGGGGCAAGTCGCGCTGCAGATGAACTTCTTCGCCTTCTTCCCGGGCCTCTACAAAGATCCGAACGTCGGTGGGGACAAGATCGGCTTCTTCAGCAATCCCGCCGGCCCCGCGACCCAGGCGACGCAGCTCGGCGGGCAGGGCATCTCGGTCGTTTCTTATTCCAAGAACCAGGCCGAGGCGCTGCAATATATCAAATGGTTCTCCGGTGGAGATGTGCAGAAGAAGTGGTGGGCGCTGGGCGGCTATTCCTGCGCCAAGTCAGTGTTGAACGATCCGGGCTTCCCGAACAGCGCGCCGTTTGCCGGCGAGTTTTTGAAGTCGATGGGAATGGTCGTCGACTTCTGGGCCGAGCCCTCCTATGCCCAACTCCTGCAAGCCGAACAGAAGCGCGTGCATGACTACGTGGTGGCGGACAAGGGCACCGCGCAGGAAGCGCTCGATGGCTTGGTAAAGGACTGGAAGGCGATCTTCAAGGAAGAAGGCAAGAAGTTCTAGGGCAAACGCCTGGAGCGCACGCCGAGCGCGCTCCAGGCTCTCTTCGGTAGAACCCGCAGGCGTCGCATAGTCGACAATCGCGACGCCAGGATTGACCAGGGCCATGAACGATTTGAGCACTTCGTCGCAGATCACCTACCGCGCCGTCCCGATCCGACCAGGCGTGATACGTCGTATCCGCGGCCTTTCGGACCAGGCGCTCGCATGGCTCTTCATCACACCGACGATCGTGCTGCTGCTGGCGATCAATATCTTCCCGCTGGTATGGACGATCTACCTGTCATTTACCAACTACCGCGCCAATCGGCCGAACGCGCCGACGCTATGGCTGGGGACCGATTGGTACCAGTCGATCCTGACCGATCCGGATATCTGGGCGGCAATGCAGGTCACAGCGCATTTCGTGGTTTGGACCGTGCTGATCGAGACTGTGCTCGGATTCGGCCTTGCGTTCCTGATCGACAAGAAATTCCGTGGCCATGGCCTGTGGACCACGATCATTCTGTTGCCGATGATGCTCTCACCAGCGGTTGTCGGCAATTTCTGGACTTTCCTCTATCAGCCGCAGATCGGGCTGTTCAACTACGTGGTCGCCTTCTTCACGGGGCGCGGCGCTTCGTCGTTCCAGATGCTGGGAGACGTGACCCTCAGCCCGTGGGCCATCGTCATCGTCGACGCCTGGATGTGGACGCCTTACGTGATGCTGATTTGCCTGGCGGGGTTGCGGTCGATCCCGGATTACATTTATGAGGCAGCGGAGGTCGACCGCGCGTCGAATTGGCGGCAGTTCTGGTCGATCACGCTGCCGATGGCTCTGCCGTTCATCATGCTCGCGGTGCTCTTTCGCGGGATCGAGAATTTCAAGATGTTCGACATGGTCAACCTCCTGACCGGAGGAGGGCCGGGCTCGACCACTGAGGTCGCTTCGATCACACTGAAGCGCGCAGCCTTTGAGAGTTGGCGAACCGGCTATTCCTCGGCCTTCGCGATCATTCTGTTCGTGACAGTGTTTGGCCTTGCCAACATCTACGTCAAGGCGCTGAACCGGGTGAAAAGCAGATGAGCGCCTCAAATGCAGCCCACTCAGTCGTCGAACCGTCGACCGGCACTCGCCGCTTTGCCGGTCTGCTCGTCATACTCTATGCCATCATAACGATGGTTCCGCTGATATGGATCGTGCTCACCTCGTTCAAGTCGCCTGACGATGCGATCTCCTATCCGCCGAAGGTCCTCTTCAAGCCTTCCCTTGAAGGCTATTGCAATGTCTTCACAACACGCTCGCGTCAGACTCAGGAGTTTATCCAGACGCTGGGGCCGCCGCAGGGGCTTTGTGACAACATCGCGCGCAGCCGCAACATGGTTGTCGCTGGGCCGTCGAACTACGTGCCGCGCTTCATCAACTCGCTGATCATCGCCTTTGGCTCGACGGTGCTTGCCGTCGCGCTCGGTACGCTCTCGGCTTATGGTTTTTCGCGCTTCCGCGTGCCTCTCAAGGACGACCTCCTGTTCTTCATTCTGTCGACCAGAATGATGCCGCCAATCGCGGTCGCGATCCCGATCTACCTGATGTACCGGACCGTCGGGCTATCGGACACCCGTCTCGGGATGATCCTGCTCTACACTTCGGTGAACGTCTCGCTCGCTGTCTGGCTACTCAAGGGCTTCATCGACGAAATCCCGCGCGAATACGAAGAAGCGGCAATGATCGATGGCTATACGCGCTTTCAGGCGTTCGTGAAGGTGGTTCTACCGCAGGCGACGACGGGGATCGCGGCCACGGCGATCTTCTGCCTGATTTTTGCGTGGAACGAATACGCCTTTGCTGTGCTTCTGACCTCTGGCAACGCTCAGACCGCGCCCCCATTCATTCCGATCATCATTGGCGAAGGCGGCCAGGATTGGCCGGCCGTAGCCGCCGGCACGACGATCTTTCTTGTGCCGATCGTCGTGTTCACGGTGCTGCTTCGCAAGCATCTTCTGCGCGGGATTACCTTTGGGGCCGTTCGCAAATGAACCTCGATGTGAACACGTCAACGCCGCACGTCAGCCTGACGAGCAGAATGTTGCGGCGCGGTCCGCTGGAGGCCATCGCGACGGCGATCATTGCCGCAGGCGTGGTCATGCTGATGCAGCCGTTTTTTCTGACGCTTTATTCCTGGTCTTTCGCGGTCACTCTCTTTGGGACGGTGATGTTCACGATCGTCTCGAAGGTCCGGGAGTAGCGCTCGATGGCACAGATCAGGGTTGAAGCGCTCAACAAATCCTTTGGAGAGTTTCACGCAGTCAAGGGCGCGAGCTTTACGGTGGATGACGGCCAGTTCCTTTGTCTGCTTGGGCCGTCCGGCTGCGGCAAAACGACAACGCTGCGGATGATTGCAGGACTGGAATTGCCGACATCCGGCACGATCAGGCTCGACGGTGAGGACGTGACGATGAACCGTGCCTCCGCGCGAGATATCGCCTTCGTCTTCCAGCTATTCGCGCTCTATCCGCACATGAATGTCCGGCGCAATATCGGCTTTCCGCTCAAATGCGAGGGGATCGGAGCCGTGGAGTGCGACCGGCGCGTGGTGGAGGCCGCTCGGATCCTGCGCATCTCCCACCTCCTTGATCGGTCGGTTTCGACCCTCACCGGCGGCGACCGTCAGCGCGTCGCGCTTGGGCGGGCGATCGTCCGCAAGCCGAAGTGCTTCCTGATGGATGAGCCACTCGGAGCGCTCGATACCGAGATGCGCGAGGCGATGATTCAGGAATTGCGCGCGCTGCATGACCGGCTTGGCGCGACCACCGTTTACGTCACGCATGATCAACTGGAGGCCATGGCAATGGCGGACCTGATTGCGGTGATGAACAACGGCGTGGTCGAGCAGATTGCGAGTCCGCGCGACATTTATGACCGGCCTGTTTCGCTCTTCGTCGCGGACTTTATCGGTTCTCCAGCGATGAATTTCCTGCCGTTTCGCGGCAGCCTGCAAGCCGGGGCGCAGGCGATCCGGCTCGGGGATCGCGACGTTGCGATACCCACCGCACGCGAGGCTCTGGTGGAGAGCGACCTTGTCCTGGGCGTCAGACCCGAGCATGTGCGTTTTTCCGATAGCGGCATGGTGCGGGGCGAGATCTATGGGTCGGAATATCTCGGCACAACGCAGATCGTGACGGTGACGACGCCTTACGGCGCCCTCAAGGCCCGCTCGCCCGCCAGCATGCCCTTTCGGATTGGGATGAATGTCGGGCTCGATTTTCGGCCCGATACGTTGTCGCTCTTCGACCAGGGGTCGGGACGGGCAATACGCACCGCATTGCACGAGGGAGGCAAGCATGGCTGAAGTCGAGATCGGGGCGGTCTCCAAGGCGTTTGGCAAGACGCAAGCCGTCGTCGATCTGTCCCTCACCATTGGAGATGGCGAATTCGTTGCGTTGCTGGGGCCGACCGGCGCCGGCAAGACAACGACGCTGCGTCTCGTTGCCGGATTAGAGGCGCCCGACAGCGGTTCGGTCCGCATCGACGGACGGGATGTGACCAGTGATGCGCCGGCGGATCGCGACGTCGCCTTCGTATTCCAGCAATATTCGTTGTACCCGCATCTGACCGTGTTCGAGAACATGGCCTTTGCGCTACGCGCGCCGACTCGGCGCCTGCCGGAGGCCGAAATTCGCGCTAGGGTCGAACAGGTCGCGCGTCTTCTTCATATCGAGGCCAAGCTCCACAGCAAGGCGACCCAGTTGTCGGGCGGGCAGATGCAGCGCGTTGCGATTGGCCGCGCTCTGGTGCGCTCGCCCTCGATCTACCTGATGGACGAGCCGCTTTCTTCGCTCGATGCCAAGCTGCGCGGTGAAATGCGCCTGGAGCTTAAGCGCATCCAGATCGATCTCGGCGCGACGATCCTCTACGTCACCCACGACCAAACCGAGGCTATGACCATGGCATCGCGCATCGGCGTGATGGAGGCCGGGCGGCTGATGCAGATCGGCACGCCGCGCGAGATTTACGAGAACCCGGTCAACGCCTATGTCGCTGCCCGGCTCGGCCAGCCGATGATCAACCTGCTGCCGGCCGGTCTATTCGCGGGCGCTCCGTCGACCGCCAAGACCATCGGGGCGCGTACCGAGCACCTGGCTATCACACGCAATGGCGGAGACGTGTCGGCAACCGTCACGCGGGTCGAGCATCTCGGCGACCAGAGTCATTTGCACCTAGATCTCGGTGGTCAACCCGTTGTGACGTTGGCGGAGTCTGAGACCACGTTAGATGTCGGCGACGTGGTGTCACTACGCCTCAACAAGCCGCTGTTCTTCGACGCGACCGGCAGGAGGGTCGCAGCATGAGTCTCGATCGGGCCTCTAGGGAGAATCTGGTGCGGGCGCTCGCGGAAGCGGTGATCCAGCACGCCGACGAACTGACCAGCCTCGACCAGGCGATCGGTGACGGCGATCATGGGCTGAACATGAAACGCGGCTTCGAGGCCGTGCTCGCGACGTTGCCCGGCCTTGCGGACAAGTCTCTGCCAGAAATGCTGAAGTCGATCGGAATGACGCTGGTCATGAAGGTTGGCGGAGCCTCTGGGCCGCTGGTTGGCACCTACTTCATGGAGTTGGGCAAGGCGCTTCCAGAGCAGCCAACACGTGCAGAGTTCGTCGCGGCCGCGGATCTGGCGATCAACGCCGTGAAGGCACGCGGACGCTCAGAAGCAGGACAGAAGACCTTGCTCGACGTGCTGGTGCCGGTGCAAGCGGTATTGGCCGCGGGCGGCGATGCGCGGGCGATTGCGATGGAGGCAGCGCAGGCGGCCGATCGCACCACGCCGATGCTCGCTATTCGCGGCAGGGCCTCTTTTCTCGGCGAACGTTCGATTGGTCACATGGACCCAGGTTCGCGCTCAGTGTCCCTGTTGATCGGCGCTGCGGCTAAAGTATTGGAATTCGAGGTAAGGTTATGAGCAGTCCAGATCGCGGCAATGTCGGAATCGTCATCGTTTCACATTCGCCCAAGATTGCGGAAGGCGCGGCAGATATGGTGCGTCAGATGGTGGGCAATGCGGTGCCGCTCGCCTGGACCGGCGGCGATGTCGATGGAGGGCTCGGCACGAATGTTGCTGGAATCCTGGAGGCGATCGAGGCGGCGTGGTCCGCAGCAGGTGTGGCTGTGCTCGTTGATCTCGGCGGTGCGGAGACAAATTCCGAGATGGCGGTGGAAATGTTGGCTGAAGATCGAAGGGCGCGCGTCGTCGTCTGCAATGCCCCGGTGGTCGAAGGAGCGGTGATTGCAGCGACGGAATCCTCGGGTGGCTCATCGCTCGCAGCCGTCAAGCGTAGCGCGGAGGAATTCTATGCATGATGCCCACGCCAGCCGGGCAGGTGAGACGTCGGTGCCGCTGACCGCCTCGGCGGTTCTCGTCAACAAGGTCGGACTTCATGCGCGGCCGTCGGTCAAGCTCACGCAGTGTGCGAAGAGGTTTGCCGCAAAGATCGAACTCGCCCTCTCTGGAGACGGGCCTTGGACGGATGCCAAGAGCCCGGTGAAGGTGATGCGTGTAAAAGCTCCGCAGGGGGCGACGCTGCATTTCCGGGTCGCCGGACCGGACGGAGAGGTGGCGCTTGCTGCCATGCTTGCGCTTGTGCATGACGGTTTTGGTGAGGCTTAACGGCAGTGGCAGAGATCCAACTTATCGGCCGTGCCGCATCGCCGGGCCTCGCGTTCGGGCCGGTCGCCGTGCTGACTGCGGCCGTGGCCGGGCGAATGGCGAGCGAGGATCCGGAGCAGGAGGCTGCAGCGCTGCGGGCGGCGATTGGGCGGGCGAGGGCGCAACTCGCCGAACAGATCAAGACGATTCAGAGTGAGGCGGCAGACATTCTGGAGTTCCAGGCCGCCATGTTGGAGGACGATGCACTAACAGATACGGCATATGAACTTATCGCGATCGGGATCGCTGCCGACCATGCCTGGCGCCGGGCACTCGACCTAGAGATCGCCGGCTATCGCGCGGCTGAAGATGAATATTTCCGTGCCCGGGCCGTTGATATCGTTGACATCCGCGATCGCGTGCTTGCGCATCTGGGCGGTGTGGATGTTGTCGCCGGAATCGCGGGCGGATCGATTGTTGCGGCTGAAGATATCACGCCTTCGACCTTTCTTGCGACTGACTGGTCGCAAGGCGGCGCGATCGCGCTGGCCAGTGGCTCACCTTCCTCGCATGTCGCCATGTTGGCGCGTGCGCGCGGGGCGCCGATGGTCGTTGGATTAGGTCCGTTGTCGTGGCATGGACAGCCACCAGTCTTGGCGCTGGTAGACGGCGACGCCGGAAGGGTCATCTTCGATCCGGAGCCGGAGACCATCCGTCTCTTTGAGCTGCGTATGGCGGCTGCGAAGGCCGAACTGGCTGTCGCCGAGGCGACCAGCCTTGCGCCTGCCTTCGTCGCCAATGGTCGGCGGATAGCGGTTCTGCTCAATGTCGCCGGGCCTGAAGACCTTGCAAACCTTGATTCCGCAATTTGCGACGGCATCGGCCTTGTACGCACGGAATTCCTGTTCGAGGCGGCCCACGGCCTGCCGGACGAGGAAACGCAATACAGGGTCTATCGAGACATTCTCGTCTGGGCCCAAGACAAGCCGGTGACGATCCGGACCTTGGATGCAGGCGGAGACAAGCAGGTTCCCGGTTTGACGGTCGAAGGTGAGAGCAATCCGTTTCTCGGCCTCCGCGGTATCCGCCTCTCGCTCGCGCGGCCGGAGGTGTTTCGCATGCAGCTCCGCGCGCTCTGCCGTGCGGCTGTCCATGGCACGCTGAAAGTGATGTTGCCCATGGTTGCGGTCCCGTCGGAATTGGACCGCGCGAACGAAATACTTGACGCGGAGTTCACAGCCCTCCAAGCGAAAGGAGTTGCCTGCGCTCGACCGCCGCTCGGCATTATGGTCGAGGTGCCAGCGGCGGCGCTCTGTGCAGCGGATTTTGGCGCTGCATTCTATTCCATCGGTTCGAACGATCTAACCCAGTACACCATGGCGGCGGCGCGCGACATCGGCGCAGTCGCTGACCTCAATGATACCAGCAATCCGGCTGTGCTGGCATTGATAGCCGCGACCGTCGAGGCCGGGCTAAAGCGTGGCGTCGAGGTTTCGCTCTGTGGCGACGCCGCGGCCAACACTCACCTCACGGCGGCGCTGCTCGCGACCGGATTGACAACTCTCTCTGTGTCGCCGATTGCCGTCGCACGGCTCAAGGCCGCAATCGCAAAGGTGAGTTCATGAAGGACGATGTCGGCAAGGACACGCCCGGTGACAAGAATGTCGCAGAATACAAAATAATCCTGCGAAAGGTACTCGACAATCGGCCCTCGGGGACGCGCCTGAAGCTTGCGGCGGCGCTGGGCAAGAATCGTTCGTTCGTGAGTCAAATCACGAATCCGGCTTATCTGGTGCCGATCCCGGCGAAGCATGTCGCGGTCATCTTCGACGTCTGCCATCTGTCCAGCGCCGAGCGTGCGGCATTTCTCGATGCGTATGGCCGCGCGCACCCCGGAAGACTGCGCGCACCCCACCGCGAAGCGCGCACGCGTGTCATTACGGTGACCGTTCCTGAACTTGGTGACGACAAGAAGAATCGTGCGCTCGAGCAGCTCATCGTCGATTTAGCCGCGCAGCTCGCGCGCTTTGCGGAAAGCGTCGGTTAGCCATTGAATCGAACTTTAGACCGGACTGGGAGAACGCTCATGAAAAAGCTGATCAACAGCGCCGATACTGTACTCGAAGAAAGTCTTGACGGCCTCGCCGCAGCGCACGCGGATATCCTGCTTCTCGGCGCCGAGCGAAAATTTGTGCGCCGTCGCACGTTGAAACCGGGCAAGGTCGCGCTGATTTCGGGAGGCGGCTCGGGACATGAGCCGCTGCATGCGGGCTTTGTCGGCCTGGGCATGCTCGACGCGGCTTGCCCCGGCCAGGTCTTCACCTCGCCGACGCCAGATCAGATGATCGAGGCTGCGGAGGCCGTCGACACCGGCGCAGGTGTGCTGTTCATCGTCAAAAACTATGAAGGCGATGTGATGAATTTCAACATGGCAGCCGAGATGGCCGGCCGAGAAGTCGCAAGCGTGGTGACGAACGACGACGTGGCGGTCGAAAAATCGACCTACACGACCGGTCGTCGCGGTGTCGCTGGAACGTTGATCGTGGAAAAAATGGTCGGCGCCGCTGCGGAGACCGGAATGCCGCTTGCCGCGCTCAAGGCGCTCGGCGATGAAGTCAACCGGCGTACGCGCTCGATGGGGGTAGCTCTATTGCCATGCACTGTGCCGGCCGCCGGACGGCCAAATTTCACGTTGGCCGACGATGAAATGGAAATGGGCGTCGGCATTCATGGCGAGCCTGGCCGGCGCAGGGTACCGTTGGCTTCCGCCGATGCGATCGCCGCCGAGGTGCTCGACGCGATCCTGAAGGATCTTGCGCCGAGCAAGGGCAGTGAAGTGCTGCTTCTCATTAACGGATTTGGTGCGACGCCTCTGATCGAACTCTATCTGATGGTCAATGCCGCAAAGCGGACTCTGGATCGCGCGGGGATCACCGTGACGCGCTTCCTGACCGGTTCCTACGTCACATCCCTCGACATGGCCGGTGTCTCGATCACCGTATCGGTGCTCGATCGCAAAGCCACGACATTATGGGATGCCCCGGTGCAGACCGCAGCTCTGCGTTGGGGCGTCTGATTTCCGCGCGGCTCATTTTTTGCTGCAATCGAAGTCCTATCGACTCCGCCCCGCTTAGGCTCGTCCATGCAAGGGAGCCGTTTCTCGTCGGCTCGATCGATCGAATAGTGGCGTCCGCGCCGCCAAGGTAGTGTGGTTGCCGAGAAAACCTGGATCGAGGCAATGAGAAGTAAGATTCAACAAAAAGGACCGGATCGGAGGATCCACTCGTAGCGCAAAAAGGGACGTTGGGGTGTAGATGTTGGAGCTGAATAGCTCCCGCTAGCTGAATCTAGCTCGAACTTCCCAATCATGGATCGGAGCGAGAGTTTGATTGTTTCAATAGTTGAAACAGTGCGTATGCACGATGTGTGCACCGAGAGTTCACAAAAATCTAACGCGCCCAATTTGGGGGGCCAACATCGTTCCAAATTCTGAGCCGGTAACGACCCTTCTTTGTCTGCGGCAGACCGTACCATCTCGCAGACAAAGGCTGGTGCGAGATTTGAGCCTGCCGGCTGTGGGCGCTCAAGCAGCAAAGCAAGCGAGTGTGAGGCGTTGCCAACTATGGGGTCCGGTCAGCGTCCCTCGACCACGACGCTGCTTATCGGCCCGTTGTACCCTTGACCTGAAAAGTCGCCATCGTTTGGCTGACCGTACCAGATGATCCATTCGCCATGCGGACAATTGAAATCCCAAATATCTTGAAACCAGTCGCCCTCATACCAGTATCCGCGCCCTTTAAATTCGACACGATCTCCGCGAGCAATGTGATCCCACTGGTCCTTGCTAACTCCTAGCTCGACCATCACCTCGCCGTTGCCCCAAGTCGCAGCAGGCGCCTTGTAAGACACCTTCGGCATATGATGTGACGCCTTGGTTGGCTGGAGATATTCGGCAAGTCGGAGTGATCGATTGTCGCACTTGCGCCACATCGCGCGCCGCCTTTGTATACAGGACCGCATAAAATTAAACCAGGAATGCGCGATGGCAAAAATCCTCGTTGGCGTTGTTGCGATGCACCGAACAACGTACGCTCGGCGAGCGGCTCAGGCTGTATGTCGAAGAGAACTTCCATAATGCTTGAAGAAGTTATCAAGCTTCACTGGTTCGCCGGTATCTCGCCAGAACAGTCTTTTACCGAGGCTGGCCGCCACTGCGAGGCGGTGGTGGCCGCCGATTAAAGTATGGTCATCGGATGCTGTTGCGATGATCTCGCCGTCTTCGTCCACGATTTTCATGTGCTGCCTCCAATCCAGCGTGCGGTCAGGCCGCCGCGATGGTGCGCAATCTATCTAACCCTATGCGGGCTCTGGGCGTTCCAACCCATGAAGATCACAGCTTCCGTATTCGACATGCGCCACATCGCCGCCCTTTGTGTACCAACTGGCAAGGCCCGATTGTGGAGGGCGCGTGCCAGCACTCGACGGTCCCGGACCTGGAAGCCGCCCGGCGATGACAAATGGGCAAATTGTTTGTTGTGGATCAATTCCAAGGTGCCCGGACAGTCGTACGCTGCGTCGAAAACGAGGGAGGTTCCACATGGCATCAATCTTCTCGACGCCCGATCCAGAAAAATGCCCTCAATGTGGTTCTGGGTTGGTCCATCTAGAGTGGCGTGAGCGCGTCAATGCCCAAGAAATCCATGATCTTTGGCGCTGCTTTAACTGCAAAAGCGAGTTTGTCACCGCCGCCACTCCTGATGAGAGAGAACCCTCGGTCGTCGAGATAACCAAGCCCTTCTTTACGAGCCTAATCGTCTAATCGACTGGCGTGGCTCGCGCTTTAATTGACGCCTTGACCGCCAGCTTTTGCTTCAGCGCGAGGTGGTGGCGTCAGTCAAATTGCAACCTGGACCGAATATCGGTATCGGTGGTTGCTCGTCCCCGCAACCACTTCTGTCATAACTCACTCACCGTCCCGGTCTAACCGCCGGGACGGATGAGGCGGGTCACGGACCGGGCGATGGAGCCGGTCCAGTTTCATGCAACGTTACTCGATTCCTCCATGGTGATCCGGCGTCGCGGCACGCAGCGCTTCCAGCGCGCGATCGATCGCCTTGTCGACACTGCCGTGATTGGAGCTATAACCCTTGAAACTTGGCTCGCATATGCGGGCCTTCACTTTCTTGTCTGCTTGATCCCGGGCCAACGGCGTCGCTGAAGGACTGGCCGCCGGCCTTCGGCGTTCCCTTGCCACAATCAGCGGAATTTTAATCGTCAATGCTGCATATTTGGCGTTGGCGGCGTCCGGAGCCCGCGCGCGCCCTGGGCGGTCTGCCCCCCGGAAACACCATGCGCATGCAGGCGCCGCCGGAGGGCGCCTGATCGGCCTCGATGTGCCCGCCGTGCAGGCGCATGATGGACTGTACCAGATCGAGGCCGAGGCCGGCGCCGCGGCCGCCCTGATGCAGCCGATGGAACGGTTCGAAGATGTGTTCGCGCTCCTCGGGCGGGATGCCATCGCCGTCGTCGCAGACCTCGATCCGGCCGTCATTCGTCACCCGAACCAGGATCGTGCCGCGCCGCCGTCCGTGGTCAATGGCGTTCTGCACCAGATTGGTGAGCGCACGTTCGAGCGCGGTCTGATCGCCTGTTACGACGACCGCCTCGTCTTCGTGTTCGAAAGACATTTCATAGCCGGCGGCGAAGGCGAGCGGCGCCAGGTCGAGGACGACCCGCCGGGCGACGCCGATGAGATCGACGGCGGCGAACGCGTCTGTTCCCTGGTCGAGGCGTTGCAGATCCAGAAGCTGGCCGGCCATGACGCTGAGGCGGGTGGTATCCTCGAGCAGCAGCGTCTTCTCCGGTCCGGCCGCAAGCGAAGACACCCGTGTCGAAAGAATTGCGATCGGGGTCCGCAGCTCATGCGCGGCATCGGCGAGGAAGCGCCGATGGCGCTCATAACCCTTGTCGAGGCGGCCGAGCGCGTCGTTGATGGCCTTGACCAGCGGGGCAATCTCGATCGGCACCTCGTCGAGCGGCAACTGCACGCCGCGCTGGTCGATGTCGATCCGCTCGGCCTGCGCCGCCGCTTGCCCGAGCCCCTTTCATGGTCCGGCGAACCACGAACGGCGTCGCCACCAGCGTCGCCAGCGTCATCAGCACGATGATCGGCAGAATGACATTCAGGAACAGGAACGGAGTCCCCGCCAACGCCCGCCACATCGACAGCTGGCCGTATGTTCCGGTCAGGATCTGGATCCGTCCGGCCGCGGTATCGACCCATTTGGCGAGCCCCGACGGCGGCGAGGCTTCCGCCGCATTCCATCTGAGCCGGGCCTCGCTCACGTGATCGAGGGCGGATGCGATCGGCGCGAATTGCGGCGGCACCGTGCCTTCGGAAAGCTGATGGCCCTCGGCGTCGCGGATGACGAACCAGAGGTCGGGGTGCTCGGATCGAATGACCGACAATTCGGGCGTTTGGTGCAGCGACAATCCGCCCGCGGCGTCGCGCGCGATCGCGTCCCTCAGCGCATCCAGGGTGCTGCCTTCATAGTCGTCGAGTAGCAGCCCGGTCCGCAACAGCACGATCGCGGCGAGCCCGATCAACAGGATCAGCAGCGTCAGCATGATCGCCTGCAAGCTCGCGAGGCGCCCAACCAGGCGCCAGGTCAGGGACCGCGGCCGCAGCGCGCTCACGTGGTCTCCCGCAAGACATAGCCGAGGCCGCGGACGCCGTTGATCGTCACGCCGGCGTCGGCGTCAGCGAGTCTGCGGCGCAAGCGCGAGACATGGGTGTCGAGCGCGTTGGGCTGAACCGCGTCGTCGAGACCGTAAACCGCCTCCATCAGCGCGGAGCGCTGCACCATACGTCCCATCCGATGCGCGAGCGCCTCTAGCAGCAGCAATTCGCGACGCGGCATCTCGAGCGTCTGGCCGTCGACGCTCGCCTCGCGATGACCGGAGTCGAACGACAGGCGGCCGATCCGCGCGACCTCGCTCTGTACATTGGCGGGGCGGCGCAACAGCGCCCGCAGCCGTGCCAGCAATTCCTCGAACGCAAAGGGCTTGCCGAGATAATCGTCCGCGCCCTTGTCGAGGCCCAGGACGCGGTCTGCAAGTTCGCCGCGGGCGGTGAGAACCAGCACCGGCACGGCATTACCGCTCTCGCGCAACTTCGGAATCAACGACAGGCCATCGCCATCCGGCAGCTGGCGATCAAGTACGATCGCATCGTAATTGCCCTCCGCGGCGATTACCTCGGCTTCGGACAGATCCGGCGCGTGATCGACGAGCATGTTGTGACGCGCGAGCGCCGCGCGCAGCGCCGTGACCATCTCCGGCTCGTCTTCTACCAACAGCACCCGCATCGAGAAGTCTTTCCTTCGCGCCCATCGTCATCTCTGCCGGTTTTATGCCCAATTCATTGCGGCAACCTTGCGGCCTCTGGCAGGCGAAACGTCGCGGATGATTTTCCAAGGGAAGCGCATTCGCGACAGATTCTCGCAAGCTTCGCATGACACTGAAGTCATCGTCGGGCCCGGCTTGATCATGTTGCCGCGCCGGACATGGCTCACTAGCGAGTGCCCTCCGCTTTCGATGGCGGGCACAGGCAAGCGGAAAGACATTTGAATGGCCTTGTTGCTGAACCCGACCCGCGAGACCGTCTACATCGCGAGGGAGAGCCGGCATGTCGGCTGCTGACATCCTGCCGTTCTTCCGCGCCTGGGTCCGCAATCCGCTGCGCGTTGCCGCCGTCGCGCCGTCAGGGCCCGCCGTGTCAGCGCTGATGGCGCAGGAGATCACCGCCGACACCGGTCCCGTCATCGAACTCGGTCCCGGCACCGGCGTATTCACCCGCGAACTGCTCCGTCGCGGCATCAGCCAACAGGATCTGACGCTGGTCGAATACGGCTCCGATTTCATCCCGCTGTTGCAGCAACGCTTCCCCGGTGCGCGCGTGCTGTGGATGGATGCAGCCTGGCTGGTGAGGGAAAAGCTGTTCGAGGGCGCGCCGGTCGGCGCCGTCGTCTCTGGGCTCGGGCTGCTCACGATGCCGCCGGAGAAAGTGCTCGCGATCCTTGGCGGCGCGTTTGCCTATCTCCGTCCGAACGGCGCGTTCTACCAGATCACCTACGGCCCGCGCTGCCCCGTGCCCGATGCGATCCTCGATCGTCTCGACCTGCAGGCAAGCTGCATCGGGCAGACCTATCGCAACCTGCCGCCGGCCTCGGTGTACCGGATCAGCCGCCGTCCCCCCTACACGTGACCGAGGCATCATGGACACGTCGAACACGATCGCAATGTTTCTCCATTTCGGCCTGCTGGGAATTGGTTGCCTGGCGGTGGCCGAGAAATTCATTCCGCTGTTTCCGTCCTACGTCCTGTTGATGCTGCTCGGTCTCACCGTGTCCGACGGCGCGACGCTTGCGATGACCATCGTGGCAACCAGCATCGGGTCCGTCGTCGGTGCGATCGGCTGGTACGGGCTCGGCCGCGCGCTCGGCTCGCAGCGCATCGAGCGGCTGGTGAGGACTTACGGAAAATACGTGTTGCTGCGGCCCTCGTTCTATCAGCAGCTCACCAATGCCTATCGCGGCAACCATTTCTGGGTGACGCTGATCGGCCAGACGCTGCCGACCGTGCGGATCTACCTCGCCTTGCCGGCCGGCGTGCTGCGGCTCGATCCGCGTGCCTTCGTCGCGGCCACCGCGATCGGCTCCGTGATCTGGAATATGCCGTTCCTCAGTCTCGGCTACGCGCTGCGCGGCAGCGGCCAGGATCCCGTCAGCGTCGGCTTCTGGGTGGTGGCCATCCTGATCTCCGTCGAGGTCGCGATCATCCTCGGACTTCGCTTCTACAAGCGCGCGATCGCGCGGCCGCGCCTCGTTCCGTCGCGTGCCATCGCCGCCCCCAAGCCTGTCGAGGAGATCGCATGAGAGCCCTGTTGTCCCGCTTCCGGCCTGGCTCCCACACCATCGAGCATCTGACGGCCGCGCTGCTGACCCTGCTCGCCGGCCTTCAGTTCGGCGTTGCGGCGTCCGACGGTCGGCATCGTGGCGCCCAACTCGCGCTGCTCGTCTTTGCCGTCGCCGTCTACTGGCATCGCTCGATCTTCCGTCGGCGCGCCAACCGCGATGTGACGAAAGCCGTTGCGGGATTGGCGGAAGCCGCGGCGATGGCGTTCCTCCGCGAGGGCAATAGCGCCGACCGGCCAGCGCAGTGCCTCGATCAGGCAGTGGCTTTGCCGCGCGATCTCGTCAAGGTCAGGAGCCTCTTCATCTCCGATGTCCATCTCGGCACAAGGGGATGCCAGGCCGAGCGGCTGATCGACTTTCTCCGTCACCATGACGCCGAGACCGTGTATCTGGTCGGCGATATCGTCGACGGCTGGTATCTGAGGTCGAGTTGGTACTGGCCGAGTGCGCATAATGCGGTGGTGCAGGAGCTCGTCGAGCTGGCGCGGCACGGCAAGCGGCTGGTCTATGTGGCCGGCAATCACGACGAGTTCGTCCGCGACTATGTCGGCTCGACCTTTGGCGGCGTCGAGGTGGTCGAGCATGCGATCCACCGCGGGATCGACGGCCGCGACTACCTCGTCGTCCATGGCGATCATTTCGATCTCGTGGTGCGCCACGCCCGCTGGCTCGCGCTGCTTGGCGACTTCGGCTACCGCACGGCGCTCGCCTCCAACGTCTGGCTCAACTGGATCCGGAGCCGGTTCGGGCTGGCCTACTGGTCGTTCTCGTCCTGGGCGAAGCTGCGGGTCAAGAATGCCGTCAACCACATCGGCCGCTTCGAGGAGGTGCTGTCGTTGGAAGCAAGACGCCACGATGCAGAGGGCGTGATCTGCGGCCACATCCACCACGCGGCGATGCATGACGAGTTCGGCATCCGCTACATCAACACCGGCGACTGGGTGGAATCCTGCACCGGCGTCGTCGAGCACCAAGACGGCCGGTTCGAGATCATCCGCTGGGCCGAGGCGCGGCCGCGACAGATGTCGGGCGAGGCGAGCGTGGTACCATTCGCAAGGGCGGTCGCCTGATGCGCGTGCTGGTGGCAACCGACGCCTGGCATCCGCAGGTCAACGGCGTGGTCCGTTCGCTCGAATATCTCGCCAGCGAAGCGCCCTCGCTCGGCGCCGACATCGCATTCCTCACCCCGGGCGATTTCCGCGCCGTGCCGCTGCCGGGCTACCGCGAGATACGCCTTGCGTTGGCCACGGTGGGGCGCATCGAGCGCGCGATCAAAAGCATGCGCCCGGACTCCGTGCACATCGCGACCGAGGGGCCGATCGGGTGGATCACGCGCTATGTCTGCCAGACGCGCGGCTACCCGTTCACGACCAGCTATCACACTCGCTTTCCAGAATATCTGGCAGCGCGGCTGCCGGTACCGTTGAAGTGGAGCTACGCAGCGCTGCGCCGCTTCCACAACAGCGGCGACGGCACCATGGTCGGGTCGCCGACGCTAGAGCGGGCTCTCAAGACGCATGGCTTCCGCAAGTTGATGCCGTGGTCACGCGGCGTCGATGCCGAGCTGTTCCGTCCCCGCACCGCGCGGCCGCTTTCCTTCCCGCAACCTGTGTTTCTCTATGTCGGCCGCGTCGCGGTTGAGAAGAACCTCGATGCCTTCCTCAATCTCGATCTGCCGGGCTCCAAGGTCGTGGTCGGGGACGGGCCGTCGCGCGCGAACCTGCGGGCACGATTTCCGCACGCACATTTTCTCGGCACGCGGACGGGGAGGGCGCTTGCCGAGGTCTATGCTTCGGCGGATGTCTTCGTCTTTCCGAGCCTGACGGATACGTTCGGGATGGTGATCCTCGAAGCCTTGGCGTGCGGCGTGCCGGTCGCGGCATTCCCGGTCATGGGACCGCTCGACGTGATCGGCCGGTCAGGCTGCGGCTGCCTCGATCTCGATCTGCGCCGCGCCGCGCTCGACGCATTGCAGGTGCCGCGCGAAGAATGCCGCGCCTACGCCCTGACCTTCACCTGGCGCGAAAGCGTGCGGCAGTTCATCGATAACATCAGGCGGGCGCACGGGATGTAGGCCGACGCCGCGCGACTGTTACTCGCGAGCAGATGGGCGCAATGTTATCGCTGCCCAATGGCGGTAGATTTTCAATCGCGCCCCTATACGGCGATCATCAGCACGGACGAACACGGACTGGTCACCAGCTAGTAATCGCATTTTGGGCTGGGACGAGCGGGAAATGCTTGGCGAGTCCTTGGACTGCATGTTCACCGAAGAAGCCCGTCAAGGACAGTTGCAGCGCGAAATTGAAGATGCGATCTTGCATGGAAAGGGCGGCGGCGAGGTGCGGCGCGCAACCGAAACGGGCTCGGCATCCTGCGCTGTCGTGCGTCCCCCGCACCTCAGCCTCGCTGCGTTGCTGAGTGCGAAACTGGCGCGCCACAATTTGCGCTAGAGCACCATCGCTTCCTCCCAGCCCTGGCGTCGGCAGAGGTTGTAGAGCTCGACGCTCTGCCGCGGGATGATGCAGGCCGGTCCCGCCATCCAGCCCTGCCCGCCGATCAGCATGACCGCGGCCGGGATATGGGCGGAGGCCGAGAACACCCGGATATTGTCGCCGCACCGGCATGATCGAGAGCAGCCGCCATCACTCAAGTCGGTCTAGCGCCATCGAGCGGATTGCGGCGTGCGAACTCGCGCACGAACGAAAAGTGGACGTATCTGGTGCGGTTTCTGGTGCGGTCGTCGCGCTGAGGGCAACGAAGACCAAGTAAGATCCTGATGCAATTGGTGGGCCCGGCAGGACTCGAACCTGCAACCAGACCGTTATGAGCGGCAGACTACCGATCGGCCTTGTTGATTTTGCTGCGGTTTCATTTGCGTTCGATCGCGTTTGTTGCGTTTCGATGAGGTCGTTTCTGGTGCGAAACTGGTGCGGTCACGCCCGCTCGTGCAACCGCGCAGGTCACCGAGAATGTCTTTGACACGCGGATTCACGAAATCAAAACGAGCAAGTTATTCAGCAAAGGGGGGCGCTGGATAGCGTTCTCGCAGGAGATTGAGAAAGCGCTTATCCGTCCAATAAACGGCTTCGCGTGCCGCCAATGCATGCTTCTGAGGCATTGAAATTATGACACGCTCACTCCAGAGCAGAAGGCTCTTACTACATGCCGAGAACAAACGTCCTGGGTGGATAACGACGTCAACCATCCCGCTACAAAGAGCGCACATTAGGCGAAGTCGTGAACGTTCGATTGTCGCAAATTCGATCTGTGGAAAGTGCTTACTAAACTCGACTAGAGTGGCCCGTAAATTCCCGGCAGAGATGGACGTACAGAAGCCCACCGAAAGACGACCAGCATCGCCGCGGCTGTTTGATCTTTCTCGACTAGTGCTTCAACCTGATCCAAAACCAACCGCGCAATTCGCAGAACTGCTCGGCCAGCCACTGTGGGCCTCACGCCTCTGGCTGACCTCTCGAACAGAGTTGTTCCAATCAGATGCTCAAATTCGCCCATCGAGCGGCTCAAGACCGAGTGTCGAAGGGAAAGGACTTCTGCGGCTTGCCGAAAACTCCCGCAGTCACTAGCGGCCATTGCATATCGAAGATGGCGCAAGTCAACCAATCGTGTCGCGCGTGGCTGATCGTTCCTATTGCCGGGCTCAGACATGTCCGTAGCTCAATAGCGAATGGCAACACGCGACGTCCTCGCCCCGACGACGACGTGCATTCCTTCAAGTTGTAGCTCTTCGGTCTACGCGGCAGCAACCATTGCTGGCGTCCAAAGAACCGGCGCCGAGAAGTCGCCAGCCCGACGAAGGATCGCGAGCACCTCGATCGAGATTTCGAGATAGCCTGCAACGGCCATCCGGCTCGTCGAAGGATTCGTTCAATTCGTGGCGCGGGCGCCAACTTCAGGAAAAGGATTTTGCATTGACCGGCGACTGCCGGAGTCCGTCCGCTCGATCCCGTGTTCTTCTCGACCTGCCGACTCGCTCAATTTAGAATTGAGAATATTCGGCTCATCGAGGCAAAAAAATTTGCGTCAATTGTATTGCATGTTGTCAAAATTTGCGCAATAGTCCACCCAAGATGAAGACAAACCTCCCCACCTCAGTTGATGATCTGCGTCGTTTCCTGGAAATCGAGCGCACTGCGCAGGGTCGTGACCGGATGGGCAAGCGAACACTCGCTGTCCTGGACGACATGCTGGCTCGACCTGGAACTGCAGCGGTGCAGAGCATCTCGGAGTTGGCCGCACACAATGGCGTCGAGCCTTCGACGCTGACGCGGCTCGGCAAGCGTCTCGGCTTCAGCGGTTTTGGGCCCCTCCAGGATCTCTTCCGTCGGCACGTCGCGGAGACGCAGCCCTTCTACAGCAATCGCGTCGACGAGTTGCTTTCTCGACAGGAAGATTCAGGCGCCACGAACTCGCTGCAGCTGGTGGCCCAGAGCGAATGCCAGAAGGTCATGGCGGTCGCCAATACCTTGAATCAGAAGAGGGTCGACGAAGCAGTCAATCGATTGATCAAGGCAAGGCGTGTCTATGTTCTTGCGTCGCGCGGCGCCTACGGCATCGGCCACTTCTTCGGAACCTATTTAGCGACGCTGACGGAGTCAGTCTCCATTGTTGGAGAGCCGGGCCTCCTGCTTGCCTCGGCGCTTGCGCGTATCCAGCCCAGCGATCTGCTAGTGGCCATCTCGTTCCGGCCGTATACGCGCAGTGTCGTAAAGGCCGTGGAATTTGTGAAGAGCGAGGGGGTGCCAATACTGTCGCTGACCGACGCAGGTTCAGCTATCGAGGTTGGTGCAGGCGAGGGAACTACGATCGCCATCGATCAACCCTTCTACTTCGACAGTGCAATGGCTCAATACTTTGTCGCGGAGGCTCTCCTCGTCGCGATTGCCCGGAAGCTTGGGCCCAAGGCGCTGACTGCAATTCGGCGACGAGAGGCCATCAATAAGGTGCTTGACATTGAGATTGGCTGATTCTGCGCCCTGCTTCTTTGTTTAGACCATGGACCATTGGATTGATGAGTTAAGCCGTTCCTCAGCCTGATCTCGCTCTGAACCAATTGGATACTCAACGAAGGCGGAATCCGTCGGTGATTCTGAATAACGAGCTCGTCGATGCATCCTCCACTGACGATGCCAAACCAAAGGAATCCAAAGTGATCGATGCTCAAGTAACCCAACCGCTGAATCGATACCTGCGCGGTCTTACCTGGGGCTTCGCGCTTGCCGCGGCAGCTCTGCTGGGACACGCGCATGCCCAACCGAAGTCGGTCGCGCTCGACACCATAAAGCAGCGGGGAAATCTCAAGTGCGGCGTCTACGAGAACTCTCCTGGGCTTGCGGCCCTCAACGATAAGGGAGAGTGGGTTGGTTTCGACGTCGACTACTGCCGCGCGCTCACGGCGGCGATCCTGGGCGACGCCAAGAAGACGCAGTTTGTGAAGCTGACTTTCGCACAAAGCATGCCGGCATTGCGTTCGGGAGAGATCGATGTCGCGGCTATGGCCATCACCTATACCAGCCTGCGCGACACCGAATTGGGCTTCGACTTCGTGGGCCCAACTCTGTACTCCGGCCATGGATTCATGGTGCACAAGCGCACCGGTGCAATCAACCTATCCGATCTGAATGGCGCGTCGATCTGCGTGATCGCGGGCGCTGCAACCGAAAGTCTGATCGCCGACTACTTCCGGCCGCGTAACATGACGTTCAAGCCGGTAGCGGTCGAAGGCTCGACGCAGATGATGTCGATGTATGAAGATGGCCGCTGCGATGTGGTCACACTCGAGCCGCCGTTCCTCGCGATGCGACGTGCGCGGATGAAGGCGCCTGACGACCACATCATCCTGAACGAGACGTTCGCGAAGTCGCATATGGGCCCTGTCATTCGGGAAGACGATCGCGTGTTTTCGAATGTCGCACGTTGGGTTCACTACGCCCTTGTTACTGCTGAAGAGCTAGGCATCGACGCCAGCAATGTCGACACCATGAAGGAGAGCAAGAATCCCGATGTGCGACGCTTCCTGGGATTGGAAGGAGGCATCGGCTCAAAGATGGGCCTGACCGACGACTTCACGGTCAACGTTATCAAGGCAGTTGGCAATTACGGCGACATTTGGGATCGCAACATCGGGCTGAAATCTCCGGGGATGCTGCCTCGCGGCATGAACGCACTTGCTCGCGACGGCGGGCTGCAATGGGCGCCGAACTGGCGATGAAGCCGATGACAGCGTCGCGCCGCATGCAGATCTTCAGCTCCTCGAAAATGGCGTCGCTCGATCGCCATGGGAGATCGTATGCGGACGGCGGGCTCCGATCGATGATGCGGTGGTTGCGCCGACCCGCCGTGCGCTCGGTCGTTTGGCAGGTGTTGCTCGTCACGATCGTGGGAGGGGCAGTCTGCTGGATTGCGGGCAACGTGATCACCAACATGCCCCGCCTGAAGATGGAACTCCGTTGGGGATTCCTCAATGAGGTGGCGTCATTCGAGTTGGGCGACAACCTGTTCGGCTACCGGGCGGGCGACAGCTACATGAAGGCGTTTGCGGCAGGCCTTGCGAACACCTTGCAGGTGTCGGTGATCGGAATGATGCTGACTGCTTTCGTTGCCACACTGGTTGCCCTGTTACGGTTGTCTGGCAACCTCTTGATGAACCGCATGGCCTGGCTCTATGTCGAGATCGCGCGCAACTTGCCGCTTCTGCTGCAGTTGCTGTTTTGGCAATCGCTTCTGATCCGCCGGTTGCCGCCGCCAAGCGCAGCGTGGCATCCGCTGCCCGACATCGTCGTGTCCAACCGCGGTGTCACCATGGCACGACTGGAATGGCAGTCCTCTTTCGATTGGGCATTGCTGGCGCTCGTCGTGAGCTTGGTGCTGGCCGCGGTCGTGCGTCATCGCCGGAGCCATAGCCGCGTGCGGGCGGCCGGGCCGCCCCTGTACTGCGTGGCTTCAACTTGGCTGGTGGCGTCACGCTGGTTCCGGAGTTCTTTGCGCTGCTTTTCGGTCTCGTGTTCTGTCATGCGGGCTTTGCCGCCGAAAGCATTCGCTCGGGCATTCAGTCGGTCGATCGTGGTCAATGGGACGCAGCGCGCAGCCTAGGCCTGCGCTGGTGGCCCACCATGCGCAAGATAGTCCTGCCGCAGGCACTCCGGGTGATTATCCCGCCGCTGACCTCCAATTTTCTGAGCCTGACGAAGTCGAGCTCTCTCGCGGTGGCCATCGGATACCCGGACCTGATGCGAGTATCCACCGTCGCCATCAGCGACACGGGCCGTGCGGTGGAATGCGTCGTGACCATGCTTCTGGTCTACCTGAGTTTGAGCCTGCTCACGTCGCTCTTCATGAACTGGTACAACGGGCGGGTTACCTTCCAACGAGGCCTTCTCGCATGAAAGCCGACCTCGTTCGATCGGCAAGCGCAGGCGCGACTGCAGCGCGCGTGCTGCGTTGGTGGCACCGGAACTTCTTCGACGGCTGGATCAACATGCTATTGGCAGTTGGCGGCATCTGGCTGCTGGCGACCACTCTTCCAGGGCTCTGGCGCTGGCTCGTAACGGAAAGCAGCGTAGCGCCGGCCAGCTATGGAGACTGCCTGTCCGCCGGAGGCGCCTGCTGGTCCTTTCTGCAAGCCAAGTGGCGCCTGATCCTGTTCGGAACCTACCCGTTCGAAGAACAGTGGCGGGCCGGGTTATCGACGATCATCTTCCTGATGGCCGTGGTGCTGTCATGTATTCCGGGCCTGTGGCTCGGCAGCACGCGGCGATGGTTCATGTGCGCATTGTGGATCGCCGTCCTTGGAACGGTGATGGTGCTGATGCCGGGCGGGATGTTCGGCCTACCGCGCGTCGAACATCGCCTGTGGGCCGGACTGCCCTTGACTCTGGGCTTCGCCGCCATCGGTTGTTGCTGCGCGTTCGGGCTCGCCATTCTGCTGGCGCTGGGACGTCGCAGTGACATGCGATTGATGCACTGGCTCTGCGTCGGGTACATCGAGTTCATCCGCGGCGTGCCGCTGATCAGCCTGCTGCTCCTGGCGACAATCCTGTTTCCGCTGTTGGTGCCTCCCGAGGTGGATGTCGACCAACTGCTGCGTGCGCAAATCGCTTTTGTAATGTTCTTTGCGGCCTACCTCGCGGAGGCTATCCGCGGTGGTCTGCAGGCAGTACCGCCCGGCCAGTCTGCCGCCGCGCAGGCGATCGGCTTCGGTTACTGGCGGACGCAAATCCATATCGTGCTGCCGCAGGCCCTGCGCGTCGCATTACCGTCGCTGGTGAACACGTTCATCGCTGCGCTGAAGGACACCTCACTCGTGAGCGTCGTGGCGATGATGGACTTGCTGGGTACCGCCAACGCCGCCAAAGCGGACCCAAACTGGTGGGGGCTCTACATCGAACCGTATCTCTTCGTCGCGCTGATCTACTTCGCGCTTTGCGCCGGCATGTCCTGGTACGCGCGCGGTCTGGAAAGGCGATTGGCCGGTGAGAAGAAGGGGACGCAACGTGCCTGAGACGAATGACCTGGCGACGTTGCGCGGCATCGTCAAGCGCTACGGCACGCAGACCGTTCTCGACGACGTGAGCCTAGACGTGGCGGTGGGCGAGCGGCTGGTTCTGTGCGGGCCCTCGGGATCTGGCAAGTCGACGTTGATTTCCTGCATCAACGGGCTAGTGCGGCACGACCAAGGGAAGATCGTCGTCGACGGGATCGAAGTGTCTCATCGGTCGGGAACACTACCCGCCGTGCGCTCCCGCGTCGGCATGGTCTTCCAACAATTCAATCTGTTTCCGCACCTTACTGTCCTGGAGAACTGCACGCTTGGGCCGCGAAAGCTCCGCGGCCTGTCGCGGGCAGAGTCGGATGCCCTGGCAGTGGCGCAACTGAAGCGGATGCGCATCGTCGATCAGGCCCACAAGCGGCCGTCCCAACTTTCGGGAGGCCAGCAGCAGCGTGTGGCGATCGCTCGCGCGCTGTGCATGCAGCCAGCGCTGATGCTGTTCGACGAGCCGACGTCCTCGCTGGATCCGGAGATGGTCAAGGAAGTGCTCGACGTCATGATTGAGATGGCCCACTCCGGCATGACGATGATCGTCGTCACGCACGAGATGGGGTTTGCGCGGCAGGCTGCCGACCGGGTCGTCTTCATGGACCAGGGGCGCATCGTCGAGCAGGGGCCTCCCGAACGTTTCTTCAACAGCGCGGTAGATGCACGCACCCGCGCCTTCCTCTCACGCATCCTGGCTAGATAGGTAATCATGCTCACAACACTCCCCTCGACCGGCACCGATTGGGAAACCCTTCGGAGCGAGCTCATCGAAATGAAGAAGCTGGACGTGGATTGGCGGCGCGGTCGCTTGCCGGCCTACATCTACTACTACGACGAGAACCTGCGCCAGGTGCAGTCGGAAGCCTACGCGCTGTATGGCGTGGAGAACGCATTGGGAGCAGGCAAGGTCTTCAAGAGTCTGACGGCCATGTTGGCCGATATCGGCGGCATGGCATTCGATCTGTTCCATGCTCCCGCGGGCGCCGGAATGTCCTTTACGTCCGGCGGCACCGAAAGCCTCTTCGAGGCGATCAAGACAGCGCGCAAGTTCTTCAGGATCAAGCATCCCGGACACAGCGGTCCGCTCAACCTGGTCGCACCGATGACTGCACACCCCGCGGTGAACAAGGCCGGCGAAATCCTGGATGTCGACATCCGGCGCATTGAAGTCGGGCCCGAGCACCGCGCGGATGTGGACGCCATGGCGGCCGCGGTCGATGGCAACACCATCATGATATTCGGCTCGGCCCCGTGCTTCACATTCGGTGTGTTCGATCCGATTGCAGCACTCGGTCGGTTGGCGCTCGAACGCGGACTCTGGCTGCACGTGGACGGCTGCTGGGGTGGCTTCATCTCGCCGTTTGCCAAACGCCTGGGGTATCCCATCCCGGACTGGGACCTGGCCGTGCCGGGAGTGACGAGCATGTCGGCCGATATCCACAAATTCGGCTTCGCGTCCAAGGGGGCGTCGTTGCTAGTGTTCCGCGACGAAGCGATGAAAGCGTACGAACGGTTCGAATACGGCTCATCCTGGGCCAAGGGGACCTATGTCACACCGACATTCCTGGGAAGTCGGCCGGCCGGGGCAATCGCATCTGCCTGGGCGGTAATGCGATATCTTGGTTGGGAAGGGTACATGGCGACCACGAAGGCGACGATGGATGCCACGATGGGGTTCATCCGCGGGATCGACGCGATTCCGGGCCTGCGTTGCCTTCGTCCCAACGGCGAATCCAACCTCTTCGGTTTCGTCTCGAACGACCCCGCCGTTGATATCATGGCGGTCGCCGATCTGCTGGACAAGAAGGGATGGGCGACAGGTCGCTTACATCGCCCCTTGGGCATTCAGCAAGGCGTCAACCCGGTACATCTGCCCATTGTAGGCGAATACCTTGACGACGTGAGAGAGGCCGTGGAACAGGTCCGGGCGAGCGGGCAAACAGGTGCATTCAAGGACGGTACCTATTGAACCGTCTTTTGCGTTCGACAGACTCCGGATTTCAAATGGCGGCGCAGACATCCTCCCCCATGATCGAGTTCAGTGGCGTCAGCAAGTGGTACGGCGACTTCCACGTGCTGCGCGACATCCATTTGAAGATCGCCAGAGGCGAGCATGTCGTCATCTGCGGTCCCTCCGGATCGGGGAAGTCCACGCTGATTCGCTGCATCAACGGACTCGAGCGTCACCACGGCGGTGTCCTCACCGTCGATGGAACCGCGCTCACGGAAGACCCGAACGTCACGCAGAGGATCCGAAGCAACGTCGGCATGGTATTTCAGCAGTTCAACCTGTTTCCACATCTGACTGTGCTGGAAAACCTGACGCTTGCGCCGATGACGGTAGGAAAGTTGCCTCGCCACGAGGCGGAGTCCCGGGCCATGGCGCAGCTCAAACGCGTGCGCATCGCCGAGCAGGCCCAGAAGTATCCGCTGCAGATGTCCGGCGGGCAGCAGCAGCGTGTGGCCATTGCCCGAGCACTGTGTCTTTCGCCTTCGATCATGCTGTTTGACGAGCCCACGTCGGCCCTCGATCCGGAGATGATCCAGGAAGTGCTGGACGTGATGATCGAACTCGCCGACCAGGGCATCACCATGCTGTGCGTGACGCACGAGATGGGCTTCGCCAAAGCCGTCGCGGACCGTGTGATCTTTATGGATCAAGGGCAGATTGTGGAGGAGGGGGCTCCGCACGAATTCTTTTCCAATCCGAAGTGCGATCGCACCAAGGCCTTTCTCTCCAAGATCCTGATGCACTAGAAATTGTCGCATGAGGGCTAGATCTCTACGACCCATACCAGCTCGAACTGCGCTTCATAATCACGGCGAACGCTCACAGCGCTTCTGTTGGCTAGGTCGGGCGCGATGCGAGCAGCGCCGAGGGATGCGCGTAGTGCAATGCGAACAGCGCCAGGGCGTCGTCGCTCAATCAAGTGATCGGAGAAGGGCCTATGAAGATTGTCGGACATTTCATTGGTAGCAGGGAGGTCAAGGGGATGTCGGGCCGGACGGCAGACGTTTTCGAGCCGATGACCGGTGACGTCCAGGCCAAGGTGGCGCTGGCGTCCAAGGCCGA